>CAZAUB010000014.1:0-9753 GCA_964488195.1 uncultured Methylobacter sp.
GTCGCCGGGGTGGGCAATGTTGTCACGCCTTATTCGGATTATGGCAGCTTGGGGGAATACTTCATTTCCGGTTCCGTGTCCCCGGCCTCGGTTGTCGTTGATACCATCGCGCCGACGCCAAGTCCGATGACTTGGGCGTCTGCACCAGCGGCGCAAAGTACAAGCAGCATTGCGATGACCGCGACCACAGCCAGTGACGCTTCTGGCGTGGTGCAATACCAGTTCCAGTGTGTCGCGGGCGGTACAGGCTGCACCACTAGCGCTTGGCAATCCAGCTCCAGCTATGTCGCCACTGGCTTGGCAGCAGCAACTAGCTACAGCTTCCAGGTCATGGCGAGAGATGCAGCAGGCAATGTCACGACGGCATCGACGATTTCTAGCGCCACCACGCAGGCCACCGTTACCGTTCCTATTGCGCCTTCCTTTTTGAGCGCCACTGCGCTGACGGCGAAGAAGATCAAGCTGCAATGGGCTGACAATTCAAGCAACGAGACTTCGTTCATAGTGCAGCGCTCAACTAATGGCGGCATAAATTGGACTTGGAGTACGACATTGGCGCAGAACACCACCACATACACTAACAGCGGTTTGACTGTTGGGAAGGCTTACACTTATCGGGTAGGGGCGTCCAATTCAGCCGGCACGGCTTATTCCTCCCCCCTCACAGCGAAAGCCATCAAGTAACGTTTAGGGCATATTTAGATCCGTCAGGCGGAAGTTTGACGGGACTTTTTTCTTGATAAACGTTCACCACCCTCGTCAATTCCTGTTGAACTGTCCATACTGATGTCTAAACATCCTCCGGGAGCTGCCGGTCAATCAACTGACGGCCTGCATGAATTACTGGTCAACAAAAAAGGTGAAGAGTAGGGCGGGGTACATGAAAATTTGTAACGGGAGAAGTGTGGTGGAACAGCAGAAACGGAAATTGCTAAATTCTTTGCATCCGGTACTACTCCAGGCGCCAAATTTTCGGCCTTCTTCCGGTCTTTTGTTGGCTTTTTCCTGTCGGATGGTGAGATGAGCGATGTAGCAAATTCGTGTGCTGTTTGAAGTGATGCGGAAACAGGCGGTCGACAAGCGCTGTTCGTTTTACTGTTAATCATTAGGTCGGCGGTTCGGGCCCGTCCTGGGGAGCCAAATAAATCAAGGCCTTACGAGAAATAGAAGGCCTTTTTTATGTCTGCTGAAAAATTAATAGGCCTATAATTGTAAAGCGGCGTCGATTTTTTCCACATTCAGCGTCTGTTTTGCCGGTCAGTTAATACAATAAGCGTTATTTAAACAATAAGATAGCAATGATTGGTGGTAAATTTTGACGCTCTTTACTGTCCAAACTGGCAAATTTTCAACGCTTTTTGACAGCCCAAAGCATTTTTAGGTATGGGTTGGATTGCATTCATTCTGAATTGTTTAATGTCTTTTCAAGGTCAACCAAACGGCTTCAGATTGTGATTTCATTGCTGGCTCCAGCACCTCGGGCAATACCAGTTGAGGCTTTGGTAGGTACCAGTTGATTTTTGTCATGTACAGAGATCATTAATATAATTTACTATTATAGTGCGTCAAATAATGACAGGCTGTCAGCATATGCTTAAGGTATACAAATGACTAAAATAGTATTAATCGATGATGATCAGGATAGCTGCCTGTTAATCAAAACTTTTCTCGGTAGCATTTACCATAAAGACGATATTGTCGAGTTTTTTTCCGGGCAAGCGGCTTTAGAGTATTTTAAATTAGATACGCAAACTGCCTCCACCCAAGGCGTTGACTTGGTTTTACTGGATGTGTTAATGCCCGGTTTAAATGGCATTGAAGTCTGCGCTCGTATCAAGGCCAATAACGCATTTGACGATGTGCCAGTGTTAATGGTGACCGCCAGTAATGAGCTGGAATTTCTTGCGGATTCCTTTGAAGCCGGTGCCATCGACTTTATCAATAAACCGATCAGGAAAATCGAATTATTAGCGCGAGTCGGTTCCGCGCTACAACTGAGAAATGAAGTCATGATGCGCAGGATGCGTGAGCAGGAGTTAATCGAATTAAACCTGACCTTGAAACAAAATAACCTGATGCTGGAGCAATTGGCTATTTTTGACAAATTGACCGGTATCCATAACCGGGGTCACTTGGACTGGGCATTGAGTCGCGAATGGGCAAATACGCAGCGAAACCAATCGCCGTTAAGCCTTATTATGATTGATATAGATTATTTTAAAGCTTACAACGACGCGTATGGACATCTTGGCGGAGATGACTGTCTACGGCAAGTGGCTCAAACCTTACTCTCCAGGCTGAAGCGTAAAAACGATTTTATCGGTCGTTATGGCGGTGAAGAGTTTTTGGTGATTTTGCCTGGCGTTGATCATCATGACGCCATGCAGTTAGCGGAGGCTTTTAGGATAGATATTCATGTTTTAAGCATTCCTCATACTCAGTCGAAAAATGCCAAAGTGGTTACCATCAGTCTCGGCATCAGTACCTTAACGCATTTCAATGACAACGATCATTCAGACTCGCTGATACATTGTGCCGATCAGGCCTTGTACCAAGCTAAAGATTTAGGCAGAAACCGAGCCTGCTTTTTACCTTACGCAGTTCTGTAGATGGGCTTCCTTCGTCAGTCCATTTTACAAATTTATAAAAGAACCATTATTTTATGTCTATTTTAACGCCTTCAAAACTGTCAGTCGTCAGACTGTTTCGTTATCTTTTTTCCCGGCGGAAAACACAGCTGTCTTTACTGCAAAGAGAGCAGGATATTGCGCATCAGGAACATTTTTTGGCTTGCGTTATGCGGTCAATACAAGACGTAGTCATTTGCATTAACCCTCAGGGTGTTATTGTCAGCGTAAATCCTGCGGTGCAGCAGATTTTCGGTTATCAACCCGATGAGCTTATCGGTGGTTCCATCAATCAATTAATGGCTGAAACTTTTCATCAGCGCCATGAAGCTCATGTTGACGACTTTTCAAAATCATCAATGATCAAGCAGCACAGTCGTACCGTGGAAGCCATTAAAAAAGATGGTGTTCATTTCCCCGTGGAAATACATGTTAATAAGGTCATAGGCTCTTCTGAAGGATTGTTATTCGTAGCCAATATTCGCGATATTTCCGAACGTAAGAATAATGAGCTCGCACTCACCCGTGCTTGCGAGACTTTGGAGCAAAAAGTTCAAGAGCGCACTGAAAGCCTGGAACGAATTAACAACACCCTGCAGGACGAGATTAGCAGCAAAGAAACTTTATTAAATGGACTCAGCATCAGTGAACAGCGTTTTCGCAGCATCACCGACAATTCGCCGGTGATGCTGTGGCTGGCAGATAAATCCGGCAAGTGTCATTTTTTTAATACCACCTGGCTGGCGTTTACCGGGCGTTCCCTGGACGAAGAAATGGCTGCGGATTGGGCGCAATTAGTTCATCCTGATGACCAAGCCAAGTGCGTTAATGCCTATCAACAAGCGATGCAAAATCGGCAGGTTGTCCATGTGGAATACCGCTTGAAAAATGCACTGGGTGAATATCATTGGTTACTCGATAGTTGCAGTCCTCAGTTTAACAGCGACAATGAAATTAGCGGGTTTATTGGTGGCGCCGTCGATATTACCGATCGCAAACAGCTTGAATTAGCCTTAAATAAAGCCCATCAGAAAACGCTGGCTTTAGCGACCAGGCTCCAGGAAAGCGATGAGCGATTCAGGCTTATGGCTGACTATGCCCCGGTGTTGATTTGGGTTGCCGATGAGTCAGGCAAATGCATCTATTTCAATAAGCCCTGGCTAAAATTTACCGGGCGTACGCTGGAACAAGAACTGGGTGATCAATGGCTGGAGAATGTTCACGCCGATGATAAGGAAATCTGTATGCAACAGTATATGTCGGCATTTATGCAAAAACAGCCGTTTCGAATTGTTTATCGACTTAAAAATGTCAGCGGCGAATTTCGCTGGGTTTTTGATTCCGGCGTGCCCCGCTATACCAAGGGCGGTGATTTTTCGGGTTATATCGGATCTTGTATGGATATAACTGAGATGAAGCAAATGGAGGTGGAGCTGGAGACCGCCAGGGATGACGCACTTAGGTTGTCTGAAGCAAAAAGCATGTTTCTGGCCAATATGAGCCATGAGATAAGAACGCCGATGAATGCCATCATTGGTATGGGCGACCTGCTGGCAGAAACCGGATTGAGTGCGGAGCAAACCGAATATTTACGCATTTTTCAGCGTGCAGCGGAATCATTGCTTAATTTGATTAACGATATTCTTGATCTTTCAAAAATCGAAACCGGTCATTTAAGCCTGGTTAACGAAGATTTTTGCTGGCATCAATTTTTGGAGAGCGTAGTCGATATGTTCACGCTGCAAGCCCATCAAAAATATATCGAATTAATATTGCAGATCGACCCTGATTTATATGACTACTTTTGTATCGGTGATCCCGGACGCATTCGACAAGTATTAATTAATATCATCGGTAATGCGCTTAAATTTACTGAGCAAGGGGAAATCAAAATAGTCGTTACCAGGCAGCACAAATCCGCCGGGAGCGGATTTGCACCCGCCCGAAGGGTTCCGGGCAGGACAGCCCGGCATGAATCCTTAAAAAATCATATTCATGTTGCGGTGCAAGATACCGGTATTGGTATCCCTGCCGATAAGCAGGCGGATATTTTCAGCAACTTCAGTCAAGTCGATAACTCGCTGACCCGCAGTCATAGCGGTACCGGCTTAGGGCTGGCAATTTGCAAGCAGTTGGTTGAGATGATGGATGGCGAAATCTGGCTTGAAAGTAACGAAGGTGTCGGCAGTACCTTTCATTTTACACTTTGTTTGCCGCCCTCCGATTTGAAAAATCTCAGTCCCCAGTTATTAGTCAATGATGATGTGGTGTTAGCCAATGATTGTTTTGAGGGTAAACGCATCTTGGTAGTTGATGATAATTCTACAAATTGCTTGATTTTGAATCAAATACTACAGGGTAAAAAAGCGAAGGTAACCGATGTCAGCGGCAGTATGCGGGCTTTGGCTGAGTTGCGTCGTATCCATGAACTTGGCAAAGCCTATGATCTGGCTATTATCGATTGCCGTATGCCGGAAATGGACGGCTTTGAATTAGCCGAGCGCATCAGGGCGACTGACTATCTGCTGAATTTGCGGGTAGTCATGTTAACGTCAGATGGAAGATTACATCATCAAGGCCTGGCAAATACCTATGATTTTGCCGCCTATTTAACCAAGCCTGTAAAGAAAGGCGAGTTGTTGAACATTTTGCATAATATTTTTAATGCATCGACAGCCGTGGCTACCGAAATTGCCGGTGAGGCATTATCAGCCGAACATAACAGCTATCGGCCTTTGCATATTCTGCTGGTTGAAGATAATGAAGACAATCGCACTTTGATTGGATTTTATTTAAACAAAACCGAGCATCAAATTGATATTGCCGAGAATGGTGAAGTGGCGGTGGAGAAATTTAAAGCCGACCGTTACGACCTGGTGTTAATGGATATTCAAATGCCGGTACTCGACGGTTACAGCGCAACCGCCCAGATTCGTGCCTATGAACATCAACATCATCGGGAGCGCACTCCGATTTTGGCTTTAACAGCCTACGCGTTAAAAGAGGAAAGGAAAAAATGTCTAAAAGTCGGTTGCGATGCGCATCTGACCAAGCCCATTAAAAAGGACAAACTGTTAGCGGTTATTAATGAGTATAGCCTGATTAAACCCGCTGCTAATACTGAGCAGGAATTGAATATCGATCCTGACTTATTGCCACTGATTCCTAACTATCTAAAAAACCGGGAAAACGATATTACAGCCATGCAGCAGGCATTGAGCGAGGATGATTTTGAACTGATACTGCGTTTAGGCCATAGCATGAAAGGCTCAGGCGGCGGCTATGGATTGGATAAAATCAGCGCTATTGGTCAACAGCTTGAGCATCTGGCCAAGCTCTCAAATCGTGAGGGTATTCTGGAGCAAATTGAAGAGTTGCAGCAATATACCGCAATGCTCAGTCAGCGGTTTGGGGATGGGGAATAACAGAACTCGGCACACCGCTACGCTGCTCCTGCATTACTCTACCTCCTGCATCCATGCTGTCGTCTTTGCGAAACTCTGCGATAAACTTTGCGTTACTTTGCGGTTAAAAAAAGCTTTATTAACCGCAAAGTAACGCAAAGTAACACAAAGTTTTTATCGCTCCCACGCTCCGGCGTGGGAGCGATGTGACTTTTTCTGTTTCTGTGTTCTATTTTCTAACTGCTGAGTAGTTAGAAATAAAGTAAAATACCCGCTTTTAAAATCTCACTCCGTAGATATTAAGCAGACAGCAAAGGTACATAATGAAGAATTATAAAATCGCAGTGCTAGCCGGTGACGGTATCGGCCCTGAAATTACTCGGGAAGCCATCAAGGTTCTCAAGCTTATTGAAGAGCGTAACGATGTTTCTTTTGAGCTGATGCCCGCAGCTTTTGGCGCCTGCGCCTATTTTGAATTCGGCGATGCCTTTCCGCAATCGACCATCGATATTTGCGACCAAGCCGATGCTATTTTAAAAGGCCCGATTGGTTTGAGTCATGAACAATCCAAAACCATTCCGATTGATAAACAACCCGAACGCGGTGCGTTGCTGCCGATGCGTCGTCGTTACAATACCTACGCAAACTTTCGGCCGGTTTTTCTGCCCAAAGCGTTGGCGCATTTCTCGCCGTTAAAACCTGAAATCATCGGCGAGGGGATTGATATTATTATGGTTCGGGAACTGGTCGGCGGTCTTTATTTTGGAGCTAAGGAAACCGGCATTAACGAGCAGGGTTTGCGTTATGTCAAAGAAACCCTGGAATATGATGAACACCAAATCAGCCAGATTCTGCATCAGGCGTTCAAGCTCGCCCAAAAGCGCAAGAAAGTGCTGCACAACATCCATAAAAGCAATGTCCTCAAATCCAGCGTGTTGTGGAATGAAATTCTGGATGAAGTGGCTAAAGACTATCCCGAAGTGGAAGTCATTCATCAGTTGGTTGATTCAGCCGCAACCAACCTGTGCCTCAAGCCCACCCAGTTCGACGTGATGGTTATGGAAAACATGTTCGGCGACATACTCAGCGATCAGGGCGGCGGTATCTTGGGTTCCCTGGGGTTGATGCCTTCCGCCTGCATAGGTGATGAAAAAGCCTACTACGAGCCGTCGCATGGCTCAGCCCCTGACATCGCCGGTAAAAATATCGCCAATCCGTATTCGATGATCGGCTCAGTTGCAATGATGCTTGAAAACAGTTTCGATATGGCCGCAGAAGCCAAGAATGTCTGGAATGCGATGCAAGGCGTGTTCGGCGACGGCTACTCAACCGCCGACCTGTCCAAGCCGGGCAGTGGTGTTACCATGATCAGCACCGAACAGTTTGGCGACAAGGTTGTTGAAAAACTGAGGCAGATGCCAAGGGTGTAAGGCTGTAACTACTCAGCCATCAAAGCCAATGGAACGCAGATGACGCTGATGATTATGATGAACACAGATAATCCTAAAACGGCGATTAACTGATTTTTCTAGGATAATTCAAAAAAATCTTATTCAATCATAATTATCAGCGTCATCAGTGTTCTATTTTTGGCTGCTGAGTAGTTATGGCTGTTTTTAGATTTAATCGATCGCGGCGGGGTGTTATCCCCACTTTTTTAACCTATATAGCTAACATAAGCCCGATAGCCTGCAAAAACCGACAGCATCAGGAACAGGGTGCCGCTGATCTTATGCAACAACACTAACGGGACTTTTTGCAAGATGGTGCGGCCAGCGATAATTCCCAAGGCAGATGTTGAGGCTAACGCGGCAGTCGAACCGAACCATACTGCAATAGGCGCTACGGTGCTGCTTAACCCAACAACAGCCAGTTGGGTTTTGTCGCCGAATTCAGCCACGGTAATCAATAAAAAAGTGGTGAAGAAAATGCCGTGCCCGCTTTTTTCCTTAATGTCCTCATTTTCATCTTCGGCTTCTACCCGTAAGGAATGAATGCCGAACGCGGCAAACAGGAAGGCGACGATAGTCGCGACGATATATTCCGGCAACCAGCTGGCAATCGCGACGCCAAAAACAACGGCCAGGGTGTTTAAAAAGGCAAAAGCTGAAATAGCACCCAGTAAAATCGGCAGGGCTCTATGCCGGGATGCCAGCGTTATGCACACCAGTTGGCTTTTATCGCCAATTTCAGCCGCTGCAATCAGGGCAAAACTGGTCACTGCCGTGGCAGATATTTCGGTAAAGTTGCCGGCGCTCAGCAACGATAAAAAGTGCTGTAAAGAGCCTTGAAGATTTTCGAAAATATTTGCTGTGCTCAGTGACGTTAGAAAATGTTGTAAATAGCTTTGAAGATGATCCATTTTGTTTCCTGAAAACGATTTTTCCGGCAGAGGCTAACTATATAAATAGAACACGGATATCGCTGATTAGACGGATTTAAACGAATTTTCAAAAAACCGAAGCCAAGTCTGTTATACAGTTTATAAAATTATCTTTATGAAAACGTTTTGTTTTATCAGTGCTTATCAGTCAAATCCGTGCCATCCGTGTTCTATTTTTCTAACTGCTGAGTAATTACGAGAGTCTTAACCCAGCATATTGTCCAAGGTCATCATAATGATGAAGCCGATCATTAAGGCGAAGGTAGCATAGCGCGAACGGCCGTCGGAATGGGTCTCGGGAATAATTTCTTCACTGATCACAAAGAGCATCGCGCCTGCGGCAAAGCCCATGGCTATCGGTAGGATAGGTTGGAAGACGGTGACCATGGTAATGCCGAGCAAGCCGCCCACCGGTTCAACCAGACCTGTCAGTGTGGCGATACCCACGGCCCGCCACTTGTTGTAGCCTAGTCCGACTAGGGGCAGGGCGACGGCCAAGCCTTCGGGAATATTTTGCAGGGCTATCGCAATAGCCAGAACCACGCCGTTTTTCATCTCCCCGGAACCGAAACTGACGCCGACCGACATACCTTCAGGAAAGTTATGGATGGTGATCGCAATGATGAACAGCCAGACTTTTTTTAGGGAGTTCAGATGAACATCGGAAATTGAATCAAGATGTACATGCGGCAGTTGGCGGTCGGCGAAATGCAGAAACAGCGCGCCGATCAACATACCCATGGACACGATGTAAATACCTTTGCCCGGCCAGATCTGATTGCCGTATGCCATGCCCGGAACCAGTAGGGAAAATGCGGTTGCAGCCAGCATGACGCCTGCAGCAGCGCCGAGCATGCTGTTGAACAGATTTTTGGAGATGCCTTTGAAAAACAGGGCGGGTAAAGCGCCAAGGCTTGTAGCCAGCCCGGCCAGGATGCTGGCAAAAAAACCGATAACAACCACCCGACCGAAAATTAAATACAAGCTGCCAAATACTACCAGCTGTGACAACAGGAATAATCCCGCCACTGTCGCCCAACGTTTTAACGGCGGCATAGCCCGCAGCTTTAGATAGTTCTCGCTGGATTTTATGGTGGTTACTTGGTCTTCAAAATAGCGTTGCAATTTTATTGCAGTTTGTGTTGTGAAAGTCATAAGGTTTACCTGCATCAGCTTGTTTTGGAATGTGCGTAAGGCATTATAACCAAATACTGATAGCTTGGTTTGTTTGTGGTGCATTACCTCACGGCACATCCTGTCTCCATGCACTCGTCCCGGCGCTGGATTTCCAGTGCGTCGGGTTAGCGTAGCGTAACTCGACAAATCAATGCCGCACCCG
>CAZAUB010000014.1:9763-17447 GCA_964488195.1 uncultured Methylobacter sp.
CGGTAACGAGAGCCTATCCCAACAGTTGGTTTATTAACTTGAAAGGATAGGAAATACGCTCCGACCGAAAACTGGCGCATTGGTTTGATGTTTCTCAATGGGTACGTCTTGCATGAGGAGCCGTGTACGGACCCGTACGCACGGTTCTGTGGGCAGACGGAGGCTGCGGCCTCCTCTGACCCGATCGTCGGGTTAGCGTAGCGTAACTCGACAAATCAATGCCGCACCCGTTGGGTTACGGCGCAAAAAGACGCGCCTAACCCAACCTACGTCTGGCAGAAATCCGCTAGGAATATTTCCTTTTATCGGCTGCTGGCTAGTGCCGATGTAATGGTTTGGCTATGATGGTGGTACGCAAACATAGAAACTTAGAGTGAACCATGAAAAAATTGACATGCACACTACTCGGGTTAGGCCTGACGGTGGCCAGCGCCGTATCGGCTAAGGATCAGCCGCTGGATTTGGGCATCATAGATGTGGTCGGCGTTTCGCCGTTGCAGAGCAATGGGGTTGCCGCATCTAAAATACCGGCCAATATCCAGACCGTTTCTTCCGCACAGCTGGAAAAAGCCCAAAGCATCACTCTGGCGGATTACATCAACCGCTATCTGGGCAGTGTGCATATTAATGAAGCGCAAAATAACCCGTTACAGCCGGACGTTTCTTATCGCGGTTTTGTCGCTTCACCGCTATTGGGATTGCCGCAAGGGTTATCAACCTATGTTAACGGTGTCCGCTTTAACGAACCATTTGGCGATACCGTTAATTGGGATTTAATTCCCGAAGGGGCGATTGATTCGATGGCTTTATATCCGGGGTCTAACCCGGTTTACGGCCTGAATAGTTTAGGCGGTGCCATATCAATCAAGACCAAAACCGGGTTCTCAGCACCCAAGCATGAGCTGGAAGCTTACGGCGGCTCCTGGGGCAGGCATTCGGAGGAATTAAGCAGCGGCTGGAATAACGGTACATGGGGTTATTTTTTAGACCTGCATCATTTTGAGGAAGACGGTTGGCGGGATTTTTCACCGACCAAGGCCGATCAGGCCTTCGGCACCTTGAGCTGGCGCGGCGATAAAGGTTCCTTGGATCTGACCTTGGGCGGAAATGATAATAATATGCGGGGTAACGGTTCTGCGCCTATCCAGTTGCAGCAACAAGACCGGGCGGCGGTGTTTACTCATCCCGACCAAACCGTCACCCGCATGTTCTTTTCCGAATTGGCAGGCAGTTACGACCTGACCGATGATGTTGAGGTGAGTGCTAATGCCTATTTTAGACAGAACCGGATCAGGACTTTTAATGGCGACAACAGCGATTATGATGACTGCGAATTCGCAGGCAATGCCGGGTTTTTATGTGAAGACCCGGAGAACGACCCGGATGAAGAAGTTGTTGTCGATATAAACGGTAATAACGTGCTTGCCGCCGACGCAGTCGAAGGCGCAACCAACAACACCAGCCAAACCAATATGCGCAGCCGTGGCGGCACTTTGCAGACGGCGTTTGCCCAAGACTTGTTCAAGCATGAAAACAACCTGACTGTAGGTACCAGTTATGATTATGCCGAGGTAAATTTTGGTTCGGACACCGAACTTGGCTCGCTGACCGATACCCGGGGCACAACGCAAAGCGGAATTCTTGTCGATGAATCCAGAGTCCGTTTGCATACCAATACCTCAACAGTGGGTGTATTCCTGACCGACAGTTTTTCCATTACCGATGCTTTAACGGCCACCATAGCCGGGCGTTATAACTATAGTCATGTCAACATGGAAGATCAGTATATAAAGGATCCTTCAAAAACCCTGGACGGATCGCATACCTTTGACCGACTTAACCCTTCTGCCGGATTGACCTATCAAATCAGGGATAACCTGAATGTGTACGGCAGCTACAGCGAGTCGGCGCGTGCGCCCACGCCGATGGAATTAAGCTGTGCCGATCCGACCGCTCCGTGTAAATTGCCCAACTCGTTTGTGGCCGATCCGCCGTTGGAGCAGGTGGTTGCCAAAACCTGGGAAGGCGGTTTCAGGGGGGATTTGGATAAGCTGATAGGCAAGGGGGATTTGAAATGGAACCTGGGTTATTTCAACACCATTAATCACAACGATATTATTTTTCGCCGCGATGCCTCCAGCGGCCTTATCAGCCAGGGTTATTTCGATAATGTGGGCAAGACCCGCCGCTACGGCATAGAAGCGGGGACGACTGTTAATTATCCACAGCTGTTCAGCGGCATTGACGACTGGCATTTTTCGACCAACTACACCTATTTAAACGCCCGGTTCTTGGATGGTTTCGATATTCGCAATCCGCTGGATAGCACCCAGGCGATGGCTGTTACCAACGGCGACAGAATTCCCGGCATTCCCGAGCATATCTATAAGGCTAATGTAGGTGTCGATTTATGGCAGCGCGTGTCGTTAGGGATTGATGGCATATACAGCGGCAATAAGTATTTCAGAGGCGACGAGGCCAATACCACTGCGCCGTTAGCCGGTTACTGGGTATTTAATGCCAAAGCTGAATACAAGGTCACCAAAAATTTTGCGGTATTTGGCAGGGTGGATAATATCTTCGACAAGAACTATAACTCTTTTGGGGTTTATGGGCAGGCCAATGAAATATTGCCGGGCTTTGATGATGGCCGGTTTGTATCGCCCGGCGCGCCAAGGGCCGGTTGGATTGGTGTGCGTTTGAGTATGTAAGTTTTGTAGTAGGGGCGATCCGGCAGGTCGCCCTTTATAATCACAAGAGTCACAGGTACATTGCAGCAATTCCCATTAACCTAAAAAAATCAGTTAGCTTTGATATTTCCGCGCTACCACAAGGGCGACCTGCCGGATCGCCCCTACACTTATCGATATTCTTGCAGGCAATAAAAAGCCCGCATAAAGCGGGCGTGTTGAGTGCTGTTATTATTATTGTTTAGTTGTGATTTGTTACAACTTGACCCAAGCAGTGTCACTTATTTTATTATTATTATCAGCTAGTCTAAAAGACTAAATTCCCCCTCTTAAGTCGGTAATTAAACCGGGCTCATTCCGTTAAGCCGGGGTGAATTCTATTCAAATGGAACCCCTTTGTCTATTTAAAAATGGGGTTTATCAGTAAAAATATGATTGTGTTAGAAATATGTAATAAATACAGTTTATTACGTGGTTTTAGGTGCGTCTGATAATCAAGATGACAGGCAAGTAGTGCCTCCTGTTCAGGCAAGGTTCAGGCTTTCACCGGTTGCGTCTGGCTTCTTCTTCCTCGTTGACAAAGAAGTTGAGCCGGTCATTAAGGATAGCGGAGAGTTGGAAATTAAGGCCTTTTGATTTTTGAGCCAGTTTGATTTGCAAGATGGCATCTCTGGTTTGCCCGGTCGCATAGTAATATTCCGCAAGATAACGATGAGATTCGGCGGGTTGGTTTAAGTCGCTATACACTTGTGCCAACAGTTGCGAATAAATCGGTAGGCGTTGGGTTTTAGGTTTCAACAGCAATAAGTTTTTCCGTGCCAGATCGGCGTTACCCGCTTTAAGCAAGGAGGTAATGTATTCGAGCCTAATGGCTTCGTTATCCGGGAATTGCTCGGTCAGCTTTTTATATCGGGCCAGCGCTGTGCTGTAATTTTTGGAGTCCAGTGCAGTGCGGGCAAGTCCGGTTAGGTATTGCGCCTGGTTTGGATATTCTTTGCTCAGTTGTTGAAAAATGGTTTCCGCTTCATTGAATTTTTGCGAGTTAAGCGCATACAGCCCAAGCCCGTAGCGGGCAACGGCGCGTTGTTCAGTCGTGCCTTGAGTCGACCGGAGTTGAAAATATTTAAGCGTCTCGGCATTATCAGTGCCGGTTAAAACCCGGATTTTTGCTTTGGTTAACTGGTAGCTGAGTGAGTCGGGATATTGTTTATAGGGATAGGTTTCTGCGCGTCCTCGGGTGTCGGAAATACGTGAGGCGGTTACCGGGTGAGTTCTTAAAAACTCGGGAATATTCTGTCCGTAATAGCGGCTGGATTGTTGCAGGCGCTCAAAAAAAGTGGGCATGCTGCGCGGGTCGTATTGGGAGCCCGCCAAGGTTTGCATGCCGACGCGATCGGCCTCTGCTTCGTTTTCGCGGGTAAAATCAATTTGAAACTGGATGTTGCCGGCTTGGATAGCCACGATGGCGGCCTGGCCCAGGGCGGGGGATTGGGTGCCCAATAAAATGGCGGCCAGGGTTGCGGCGGCGGTAGGAATCGATAGGCGACTGGAGGCTTCATAAGCGCGGTACAAGTGGCGCTGGGTGACGTGGGCAATTTCGTGCGCTATGACCGAGGCTAATTCGCTTTCGGCTTCGGTGATTAAGATTAATCCGGAATTTACGCCAATATAGCCCCCGGGCCCTGCAAAAGCGTTAATGTTGTTTTCCATTACCACAAAAAAATGGAACGGGTTGCTCGGCGCGTCGCTGTTGACCACCAGCCTTTCACCGATGGTCTGAATGTATTGCTGAATTTCGGCATCCTGATTGATGGAAATTTGCGAGTGCAGGCTGCGGAAAAATGCTTCGCCAAACTCTTTTTCTTCGGCGGGTGTAATCAGGGTGCCGGAAGAATCGCCCATGTCGGGCAATTCGATTTTGGTAATCTCAACGGCCTGTTGCGGGGCAGGGAAGATTGCAAGGCTCAAAGCCAGCGTAATAGCGGAGGGTTTGAATTTCATACGATGAGGCTGAATAAAATTTAACTGGGTTTCAATCGGATTGTTAGTGGCTCAAGATCATAAAACACTCGGAATATGATCCTGAGTTTTATCCGGGGATGCACTACTGTAAAAGTCTATTGTTCCAGATATTCGTCGGTTTCGCAAAGCGGAAGGGAAATGCACTGGTTGCGACCTTTTTGTTTGGCTTGATAGAGTGCTGCGTCAGCTTTATTTAACAGGTTATCGTCGTTTTCCGGAATACCGGTACAAAGACCGACGCTAATTGTTATTCGATGGAATGGGCCTGAATTTATATGCGGTATTGCCAGATTAAAAACGGCGCTTCTTAGTTTCTCGGCAAACTGTTCGGCAACTTCTTGAGGCAAATAGGGCAGTACCAGAACGAATTCTTCTCCACCATAACGTGCAATTATGTCAGTAGCGCGTGATAGTTGCGATTTTAATATGTCCGCAACTAGCTTGATAATACTATCGCCGGCTATGTGTCCGTAATAATCGTTATAGGGTTTAAAATAATCAATGTCGACCATGAAGATGGATAAAGGGTGTTTTTGCCTTTTTGCATCAGCTACGGCCATTTCGTAATGCGCATCGAAGAATCTGCGATTACAGATGTCCGTCAAGACGTCGGTTGTTGCTTCTTTTTTCAGGATTTCCGAATGAGAGCGCAGTATTTTTTCACGCTTGATTGAGGTGCTGGAATCAGTTACCTGAATCAGGCAGCATGATTCATCCAATTGTGACTGAATGGGCGTGATGGTGATCGATTGATACATCCTGGTTTGTTGCTGGTTTGCCCCGGATACGTTGTGCAGTGGCAGTGGCGAGCGGTGCAGGGCAGTGGATAAAACCACCGGCAGCCTGTAAGCCAAGGTGTTTTTGAGCGCGGTCAGGAATGCGGGCGACACAGGCTCTGAAAACACCTGTTCAAGTGGCTGATTAAGGGCGTCAGCTTCTTTAATGCCGCTATGTCTGGCGATCCATTCATTCCAGAGCAACACCTTGCCCTCGACATCAACAACACACACTCCGAGGTTAAGCGTATTGAATATATCATTCATATCAAAACGCTTTGCTGATAGTTCACTCATGAAATTTTGCCAAGAAAATGATCGACATGGGTAACAAGTTCATCCAAAGATGCGGAACTTAACAGGAACACGAGATTGCCGGCCGTATGTCGTTTTTCGATGGCGAGATCGATGTGTAATACCATAACATAGGGTTGGTTGGAATTCGCCTTGAGTCGCTGTAATATTTCGTCGGCTGATGCCACGGTGTAATCGGGTAAAGAACTTTCCAGGGTAAAATTGAGTATGTCGGCCATCGCGGACAGGCAAGCGTTCAAAATGATGTTGCCCAATTCACACATGGCTTCGTGCTCAAATTCGGCAAGTTCTTCAAGGCTCATTTGCGATCCCATCATATCGCTAACGATTTTTAATGCTTGCTCTTCGGTAAATAAAAGCACGGCCTCGGCATTAAATGGCCCGCTAAAGTGCTGACTTACCGCACCAAATCGCCCGCTGTTTAGTGATAGTGTTGTCGAATTTATGTCTTTTGAGTTAATGACTTGCACAAAGGGCACGGAAATACGTACTTCGTCACCGACAATCTCGCTCAGGCTTAATGCTGCGCGGCCTGCGCCGATGCTAAATACCTCTGCCAGAGCATCAAGATGAAGTTCGCTAAGGTTGTTCATTTGGAATCTGCAAAATAGTTCAGCGTCAGGGCAATTGACTTTTCTGTGACTGGTTTTGCAACCAATATGGTTCCAAGCGAACGGGCGCGGTTTTGCTGTGTTTCTTGAATGTTTGCCGAGAAAATAACGATTTTTATTGAAGGATGTTTGGATAGTATCTGCTCTGCTGCATCGGTTCCTGGGATGCCTGGCATGTTAATGTCCATGGTGCAGTAGTCTGGAAGGTCACTATCAGCGTGTGCAATGGCATCTTCGCCGCAGACTGCTTCAGAGATTATCCATTCCGGGTATTGGGCAAGGACATGTGTGCGGATTAACATTCTTGATACTTTGCTATCATCGACGATCAAAAGCTTTTTTATTGAACTATCCACAGGCATGATTGATTATTGCTTGATTTGAAATGATAATATTCTACATGAAAAGATAGAAGTCGCGAAGCTATTCTATAGTTTCGGTTGTGGGATATAAGCTTCTAGTCTTAAGTGGGAAGGGTATGATTTTGTAACATGATGTTGCAATTGATTGAAGCTCGGTAGGATGGGTAGAGGCGATAGCCGAAACCCATCATAATCAATCGCCGATGCGATGGATTTCGCGTTGCTCTACCCATCCTACCAAGCTGTTGCAAATCTGGATTGGGTTAGAAGTTGACGTTTCCTTGCACCCAGATTTTTTGAGTATCGGTAGCGTATCTATCCGCATCGTAATTAGCATATTTGGCTAGCAATGAATAATGTTTGCCGAATTTTTTGACCGCCTGAAAATCCCATTCTTTGCCGTAATGAACCCCCCCGGTATCATCGGTAAAATCGTGATAAATACCTGATAATACAAGACTATCATTTTCCATAAACTTTGCGCTGACGGTGCCGAACACATCGCGGATACCGTCATTAGGCGTGACCAGGAATAAATCCGCCCAGCCCTGGAATGCATGGTTGGTGCCTAGCGGCGTATCGAATGTCCTGTTTGCGCCGGAACCGTTAAGCTGTTCCATAGCGCCTTCAAAGCTGAAATTGTAGGCCGTAAAACCGCCCATTACATTGTAGCGGTGTGCCTGATAGGGGGTTGAGTGTTGGTAGTCCTCTTGGTAGCTCCATTCGGCAGTGTACAGCAGGCTATAGTGATCATAGAATGTCTTCGGTTTTTTGCTATTAATAAAGCGTATGCCGTAAGTCTGGTTTGATTGTTGATATTTATCCGGATCGGTATAGTCGAGCCAATAGCCGTAACCGATCAGGTTGCCATAGTCGCCGAGGTTATAGTTGGCGTTGAGTATCGGTGC
>CAZAUB010000015.1:0-2808 GCA_964488195.1 uncultured Methylobacter sp.
TTATGGGCGATCAGGCGGAAAGGATGCGCCAGATCCCAGGTCGGGAAGGTGTTGGTGGAAAAACGCTGATGTACCAACGCCAAGGCGCTGTCCATGCGTTCATCGTTCAAGTCCGCATAAAACGCCCCGACTTGGTCTGCCAGCAACATGCCTTTGTAAACCAAAGTACGTGACGATAAGGACGGGATATAAAAAGAGTGACCATGATCCAGCTTCAAATCGCGGACGGTGTTTTCAGCCTGCTTGCGGATCACAAACAGTTTGCGTTCGAAAGCGTCTTGATTTGAACAGGCTGTACCGCGTCCAATAAAAATCTGCCGTATAAACGGTTCAACCAGCTTGACCGACTCACCTAAAGACTGATTGTCGACGGGGACATCGCGCCAACCTAACAGCACGAGTTTTTCACGCGCAATGATGTCGGTTAGCAATTTCTCGCAAGTGGCTCGATTGGCGGCATCGCGCGGCAAAAACACCATGCCTGCCGCATAATCTCCGGCTGTTGGGAGGGAAATGCCTAATTTGTCGCATTCTGCGCGCAAGAAAGTATCGGGCATTTGAATCAAAATGCCGGCACCATCGCCAGCATATATATCTGCACCAACCGCGCCACGGTGGGTCAGGTTTTTAAGTAATTCCAAACCTTGACGTACGATTTCATGGCTTTTTTGACCCTTTATATGAACGATAAAACCCACGCCGCATGCGTCATGTTCATTGCGTGGATCATATAAACCCTGTCTGGTCGGTAGCGTGCTTTGACTCATTGTCACCTCTAAAAAATATTACAAAAGGGTTGCATCCTCTAACTTAAAAACCCTCGTTCCGCACCTGTTTTGATGTCTGCATCAGAAGCCACGGTACGGCAAAACCAGTTAATTATACGGATGACAGGCAATTCTGTCACGCAGTCTTTTGCCATCTGCACCCGCACCCAATCGGTAGTTTGTTTACAAACATTGGCTTTGCTGTTTAGGTATTTTGCTTTTTCTTTAAATAGATGTGGTATCTTTCTGTATTGTTTTGATGGTTGAATGTTTTCATTGAATATCTCTTCAATTTTTAAGAGGCATTGAAATTATTTAAGTGAATTCACGTTATAGAGCTGGTTAATTATGAAAGAAAATTTTGATGTTGTAATTGTGGGCGGGGGCATGGTTGGCGCTGCTGTTGCCTGTAGTCTCGGTGGGAGTTCATTGAAGGTGGCGGTGATAGAAAGCGCACCACCACAGGCTTTTGCTCCTGATCAGCCGCATGATTTAAGGGTTTCTGCGCTCAGCATTGCGTCAAAAAACATACTTGAAACCGTGGGGGCCTGGGGTGGTGTTGTCAATCGCAGGCTTTGCCCGTTTCGCAGAATGCGGGTTTGGGAAACTGCCGGAGACACTGAATTTTGCAGTGACGATATTAATTATCCCGAACTGGGTTATATCGTTGAAAACAGGGTGACCCAACTGGCATTATTGGAACGTTTGCAGGATTTTGCCAATGTCGAGCTGATGTGTCCGGCTACCATTAATAAAATTAACTATTCGGTGGGAAAATCGCCCGAAGTGGAGCTGGGCGATGGCAGGATTTTATCGGCGAAAGTGTTGGTTGCCGCAGATGGAGGACAATCCAGGGTCAGGCAAACAGTGGGTTTGGGCGTAACCAGTTGGGATTATAAACAGCATGCACTGGTGATTTATATTGAAACGGATTACGGGCAGCAGGATATAACCTGGCAGCGCTTTGTACCCAGCGGGCCGCAGGCGTTTTTGCCGTTAACCGGGCATTATGGTTCGATAGTCTGGTATAACTCTCCGGACGAGGTGCGCCGGTTGCAAGCATTGTCCAACGCAGATTTGTTGCGCGAATTGGTGGCGACTTTTCCTGATTGCCTGGGTAAAGTTAATGCTGTTTTGGGTACGGCGAGTTTTCCGTTGAAACGCCAGCATGCGCAAAGCTATGTTAAGCCCGGTGTGGTTCTGGTTGGCGATGCGGCGCACATGATCAATCCGTTGGCGGGGCAGGGGGTTAATATCGGTTTGCTGGATGCGGCTGCATTGAGTGAGGTACTGATTGAAGCAAGCAAGCAAGGTCTTGATCTGGGTGATCTGGCGGTTTTAAAGCGCTATGAAAAAATGCGTCGGAATGAAAACCTGAAAATGATGACGGTAATGGATATTTTTTACCGGGTGTTTAGTAATCAGGTGTTGCCGGTCAAGTTTTTACGCAACTTGGGACTGGGTTTGGCAGAACGAATTTTGCCCGCTAAAAACAAAGTGATGCGCAGTGCGATGGGTTTGGAAGGCAACTTGCCCAAACTTGCACGGGGTGAGCCGATCCTTTAATTATGGATGCTTACTCGACAGGCGGTCGGCAGCATTGCATGCATTGGAATAATTAATTTTTTAGACTAGAATTTATAGGTCTTAAGTAATTTTGATTGCGGATGTAGGTGGTGGTGATGGAAAGAAGGCTTTATCAAAGGATTCCGGTGCAGGCTTCTGCTATTGCGACTACCGAAGATGGTGTGCGCATTAAGGTGGTTGCGGTAGATGTATCCAGCGATGGGCTGAGCGTCGAGTGTAATACCAAACAGCGGAACATGATTACGCCGGGGGGGAGTTTTGTTCGTGACGGCAAGCCGGTATCCGTATTTGTTGACCTGAACCTGCTTGATGAGACTGGGCTGTCATCCAAAATAATAGCGCGGTGCCATGTGGTTTTTTCTCGGCGTGTATCCAGTGATCAATGCAAAATTGGACTCCGCTATGCCGATATTGAAAATAACGGCCATGAATGGCTGGTTCAGTTTATTGAGAA
>CAZAUB010000015.1:2908-17229 GCA_964488195.1 uncultured Methylobacter sp.
TTCCTGTCTGGCCGGATCTGTGATGGGGCGTGACTGGTTGTCTGTTATGTAAAACATGTCTTCAGCCCGGCTGCCTATGGTGGTTATTTTTGCGCTGTGCAGATGAATGTCTTTTTGTACGAATGCGCGACCTATTTTTGATAAAAGTCCGGCATGATCGGTGGTGATAAGTTCAATGATCGTGTGTCTGTTTAATGGATCTGCATGAAATTGGATGCTGGTAGGGATAGGAAAATGTTTGGCCTGCCTTGATTGACGATGAATGTTTTTGTGTTTTTTTACTTCGTGATGCAGCAGATTATTACGAAGAACATTGCAAATATGCACTTCTCTGAACAATTCATTGATGGGTTCTCCCGACTGCTCAAGAACCAGAAAACTATTAAGCACATAGTCATCGGTCGTGGTCATGATTCTGGCGTCAAGAATGGTAAGCCCCAGTTGGTCGAGGGTGGCTGTGCTCAGCGAAAAAATAGCCTCTTCATTTTTTGTGTAAACAAACACTTCCGCACTGCCGCGTTGGGTTTGCGGGCGCAGCAGAACCAAGGGCAGTTCATCTTCCCTGGATGAGGCTATGGCAATGGTATGCCATGCTATTTCATCGGCCGAATACCTTAAAAAATAATCATCACCGGCATGTAGCCAGGACCTGAAAATAGTCGGTTCGGAGATGCCGAGTTTAATCAATTCGTCTTTTGCTTCTTTTTTGTTTTCGAGTAGGCGGTCTGCCAGTGTCACGGGATTCTGCAAGC
Source organism: uncultured Methylobacter sp. (assembly GCA_964488195.1). GTDB lineage: Bacteria > Pseudomonadota > Gammaproteobacteria > Methylococcales > Methylomonadaceae > Methylobacter_A. Next base: position 3,661 of record CAZAUB010000015.1, read on the forward strand.
CTCTGTGTAAGGTGCTATAGGTCACCGAATAAAGCTCTTTTAACAGGGCGTCTTTCCATGCGTTCCACAGTTCAGGGTTGGTGGCGCGAATATCGGCCACGGTCAGCAGGTACAAGTAATTCAGGTATTCGATACTGCCTACGGTTAGTGCGAATTGATGAATGACATCCGGGTCGCTGATGTCTTTTCGCTGCGCAGTCATCGACATGACCAGATGATTGCGAACCAGCCAGCAGATCAGGTTGGTGTCATGCGAAGAAAGATCGTGCTGAACGCAGAACTCCCTGGCGATTCCTTCGCCAATAGCAGAATGGTCGCCGCTCCTGCCTTTGGCTATGTCATGAAATAGACCGGCAAGATACAGCACTTCCGGTTTTGATATCAGCAGAAAAATATCATTGCAGAAAGGCAGTTCATCAAAGTGTTTTTCCAAGGCAAAGCGGCGTAAGTTGCGGATAACAAAAAGGGTGTGTTCGTCCACCGTGTAAATGTGGAACAAATCATACTGCATACGGGCGACAATATTGGCAAAGCAAGGGATATAGGCGGCTAAAACCCCGTAGCGATTCATGCGCCTTAATTGATCGGTAATGCCTCGTGGTTGGCGGAATGCTTCTATAAAAAGACGGTTGGCGGCTTTGTTCCGGCGAAATGCGTCGTCGATTAAATGCAGGTTTTTACGGATCAGGCGTATGGTCGTTGCCCTGACGCCTTTGATCGATGAGTTCTGTTCCAGAACCAAAAAAAGTTCCAGTAAGGCTAACGGGTGTCGCTCGAAAAGGCTGTCATCGCCGGCTTCAAGGTAGCCGTTGATGACGACAAACTTGTCGTTAAGCGGGATTGATTTGTAAACAACTTCCCCGGAAACGAAGCGTTCATTAAATAATTGCAACAGCATTTCATTGAGGCGCTCAAGTCCAAGTACTGTTTTAAAATAAAACTGCATGAACTGTTCAACATCCTGATTGTATTCCTGATGCTCGGTGCTGAAGCCGAATTGCCGGGCAAGATCACGCTGGTAATCAAAAATCAGTCGGTCTTCGTAGCGGTTGGTTAAAAGATGAAGTGCGTAACGAATCCGCCAGAGTACCTCAAGAGCGGCAACCAGTTCTTGATATTCGGACTCGGGTAAGAAGCCGTATTTAATCAGCTCCTTGAGTGTCGAAGAATTGTAGTGGCGTTTAAACACCCAGGCGATGACTTGTCTGTCGCGTAACCCTCCCGGCCCTTCTTTGATGTTGGGTTCAAGATTATAGGCAGTGTCATGGAATTTGGCATAACGCTGCCGCTGTTCTTCCATTTTGGCCGCAAAAAACCGGTCTGACGGCCATATTTTGTCCGGCGTGATTTGTTGTTTTAGCGCTTTATGTAGGGCGGTGCTGCCAGCAATCAGTCTTATTTCCATTAGACTGGTCATGATGGTTTGGTCGGCTATTGCAGCTTCAACGCATTGTTTGATGGTGCGGACGCTTTGTCCCAGTTTTAAGCCTATATCCCAGAGAAAGGTAAAGAAGCTTGATAATCCTTCCTGGTAAGGGCTTGTGTCTTCAGAATCCAGCAGGACAATCAAATCAATATCGGAATAGGGGAATAGTTCTCTTCTGCCGTAACCACCAACGGCACACAGCGTAAGTTGGCTGGCGTACTCACCGAGAAAATGTTGCCAGCAGCAGTTTAAGATTTCATCAATAAAATCAGATTTCTCTTTAAGTAGCTTGGAAACTGATTTGTGAGGGTTGAACTTTTGCCGCAATTCGGTGTCTTTTTGCTTTAGCAGTTGTTTGACTTGTTGCAGGCTGTCCTTTTCGGCAAAAATTGACGACTGCATGGCCGCGACTGCCCCCGGCAGTCTTGCGGCATTTCCTCCGTCCATGGAGGTCAGATCAGGAGGTAGAGCAACGTAGCGGTGTGCCGAAGCATTAGTATTTTTAGTCAAGTTGGTCACATTGCCTACAGGACGTAGGTAAGGGGCGTGAGCAGGAGCGGAAGCTTTTCTTCTTGACGTAAAGTCAGAATTTCATAGCCGCTGTGGGTGACCAGAATGGTGTGCTCCCATTGCGCGGATAGGCTGCGATCTTTAGTCACTGCCGTCCAGCCGTCGGCCAAGACTTTCATATGTCGTTTGCCGAGATTAATCATGGGTTCAATGGTTAATATCATGCCTGCTTCAAGGACTTCTCCGTCACCGGCTTTGCCGTAATGCAGTACTTGCGGTTCTTCATGGAAGCTTTTGCCGATACCATGTCCGCAAAACTCCCTGACTACGGAGTAACGATTGGCTTCTGCGTGTTTTTGTATGGCATGGCCGACATCACCTAATGTGGCGCCCGGCCTTACCTGCTGGATGCCCAAGAACATGGCTTCCTGGGTTATTTTAACCAGACGTTTTGCATGCTGGCTGACTTCGCCGACGCAAAACATTTTGCTGGTGTCGCCGTGATAGTCGTCTTTAATGACGGTGATGTCAATATTGACAATATCGCCTGATTTTAGTTTTTTCTCTCCGGGAATGCCGTGGCAGATTTGCTGGTTAATAGACGTGCAAATTGATTTTGGAAAGCCGCGATAATTGAGTGGCGCAGGTATGGCTTGTTGCACATCGACAATATAATCGTGGCAAATCTGATTGAGTTCGTCGGTGGTAACGCCGGGAATAACGTAGGGTTCAATCATTTCTAAAACTTCGGCCGCCAGTCTTCCGGCAATACGCATTTTTTCAATTTCACTTTCGGTTTTAATAATTATGCTCATGAAAAACAGGTGCAAAGTTAAAGGCTAAAGGCGCAAGCGACAGGGTTTTAGCCTTGTGTCTTTCATCTTGCGCCCATGTAATGCGGCCATTTTAACAGAGTTCGGCTTGTTGTGAAAAAGTAATTATGGTATAAAGGGAAGTTCGTTTTCGAACTAATACTCACGCCTATCGTCACGTTTGGAAGGGTGCCGGTTTACTTGGATTTTAAGTAATGATTGTAGCCGGTTTTCAGGCGGGATAGGTGGAGGCGTAACCCAATCTCGGAACACAGATTCCGACAATTTATCTTAGGAGAACACATGTCAGCAGTATCTATGCGTCAAATGCTTGAAGCGGGTGTCCATTTTGGACATCAAACTCGTTATTGGAACCCGAAAATGGCTACCTACCTGTTCGGTGCACGTAACAAAATCCATATTATCGATTTGGAAAAAACGCTTCCAATGTTTAATGACGCAATGAATTATCTGGGTCAGATGACAGCAAACAAAGGCACAGTCCTGTTTGTTGGTACCAAGAAAGCAGCACGCAAAGTGGTTGCTGAAGAAGCCGCACGCTGCGGTATGCCTTATGTCAACCATCGCTGGTTAGGCGGCATGCTGACAAATTTCAAAACCATCAAGAAATCAATCAATCGTCTTAAAGAATTGGAAGCGATGAAAGCTGACGGTACGCTTTATCAACGTTTTGCCAAGAAAGAAGCGTTAGGTATGGAACGCGAGCTTGAAAAGCTGGAGCGTAGTCTGGGTGGAATTAAAGACATGAAGGGAGTTCCTGACGTGATTTTCATACTGGATGTTGGCTATGAAAAAAACGCGATCAGTGAAGCTAAAAAATTGGGTATTCCGGTCGTTGGTATTGTGGATTCCAACAATTCACCGGAAAAAATCGATTATATTATTCCTGGTAATGATGACTCAATTCGTGCAGTTAAACTCTATTGCGAAAGCGTTTCTGCGGCAGTCATGGAAGCTAAATCAGCGGGTTTGGGATTATCAGCAAAAGCTGATGATTTTGTTGAAGAAGCAGCAGAATAAGGCACGTCTTAATTTTTACAGGCGTTCCTTGAACGCTTAAAGCTAGGCAAAAAAACGCCTCCTTACGGGGGCGTTTTTACAGTGATGAACAATGAGGAAAGACAAAGAATGAGTATTACTATTAGTGCAACGATGGTTAAGGAACTACGTGAAAGAACAGCCTCCGGTATGATGGAGTGCAAAAAAGCCTTGGTTGAAGCGAATGGCGACATGGAATTGGCCATTGAAAATATGCGCAAATCCGGTCTAGCCAAGGCCGATAAAAAATCAGGCCGTATTGCTGCTGAAGGCATCATAGGCGCTAAAGTCAGTGATGACGGAAAAGCAGTGGCAATTGTCGATGTTAATTGCGAGACTGATTTTGTTGCCAAGGCGGATGATTTCGTCAGTTTCGTCAATAACGTTACGGCAGCTTTGTTGAATTCCGATATTGAAACAGAAGAACAATTGCTGGCAATGAAGTTGGCTGACGGCACTATTGTGGACGAAGTTCGTCGCGGTCTGATTGCCAGATTGGGCGAAAACATTACAGTCAGACGATTTCAAAAATACCAGACGGCAACGGGCGGTACGGCCTGTTATCTGCACGGCAATAAAATCGGCGTGGTCGTTGAACTGGCTAAGGCGGATGAGCAATTAGGCAAAGACATTGCCATGCATATTGCAGCGAGTAAACCGACTTGTGTTTCCGATGAACAAGTGCCGGCAGAATTGATTGAGAAAGAAAAAGAAATTTTCTCAGCTCAAGCTGCAGAAAGCGGAAAACCTGCTGACATTATTGAGAAAATGGTTGTAGGTCGCATTAGTAAATTTTTGGCAGAAATCACCCTGCTGGGTCAGCCTTTTATTAAGGACGATAAGCTTACTGTTGCGAAACTGCTTGCTTCAAAAGGTAACAGCGTTATTCGTTTTGCCCGTTTGGAAGTGGGTGAGGGAATTGAGAAGAAAGAAGAAAACTTTGCCGAAGAGGTTATGGCACAAGTTAGAGGCAGTTAAATTAGGCGAAAGGTGAAGGGCGAAAGGCAAAGGGCGAAAAAACCTAAGCTATAATACAGCCACCTTTAGCCTTTAGCCCTTAGCCTTTCGCCCCTTTAATGAAATACCAACCCCGATAATTAATATGACTAAACCAATTTGCCAGAGAATTTTACTTAAGTTAAGCGGTGAAGCTTTAATGAGTGAGACAGGTGGCAGTATTGATGCAGATATTGTTAAACGTCTGGCAACTGAAATTAAAGAGTTATGCGATGTCGGCATTCAGGTTGGCTTGGTTATCGGCGGCGGTAATATATTGCGTGGAGCTGAAAAAGCATCAGAAGGATTGGATAGAGTAACCAGCGATCAAATGGGCATGCTGGCTACGGTAATCAATGCCTTGGCCATGCAGGATGCACTGGAAGCACACGGGCAGCAGGTCCGGGTGATGTCTGCACTGAAAATCAATCAGGTTTGTGAAGATTATATTCGCCGCAGGGCGGTCAGGCATTTGGAAAAAGGCCGAGTGGTTATTTTTGCAGCGGGAACCGGAAATCCTTTTTTCACCACCGATTCGGCGGCCAGTCTCAGGGCGATTGAAATTAATGCCGAGTTGATGATTAAGGCGACTAAAGTTAAAGGCGTTTATTCTGCCGATCCCCAAAAAGACAAGAATGCTAAATTCTATCCACGATTAACGTATGATGAAGCGCTGGATCAGCGTCTAAATGTAATGGATACAACGGCGCTGGTATTATGCCGGGATAATAATGTGCCGATGCGGGTGATGAATATTTTTGAGAAAGGTGCGGTAATGAAACTGATGATGGGCGAAGAAATAGGCTCCCTTATTCAACGAGGAACAGACAATGATTAGTGATATTCAACAGGACGCTTCAACGCGTATGGGCAAAAGTATTGATGCCTTGAAACATGAGTTCTCAAAAATAAGAACGGGCAGGGCTCACCCCAGCTTGTTGGATCAAATTAGCGTTTCATACTACGGCACCGAATCCGCGTTATCCCAAGTTGCCAATATCGCCGTCGAGGACGCGCGTACTTTGACGATTACACCTTGGGAAAAGGGCATGGTACAGGCGATTGAAAAAGCCATCATGAAATCGGATCTGGGTTTAAATCCCGCTACCAACGGTATGGTGATTCGAATTCCATTGCCGCCGTTAACTGAAGAGCGTCGTCGAAGCTTGGTTAAAGTCGTCAAGAATGAAGCGGAGAATGGTCGTGTTGCGATCAGGAACATTCGGCGTGATGCAAACTCGGCCATCAAAGAAGCCTTAAAGGAAAAAATGATTTCCGAAGATGATGCGCATGCGGCTGAAGAAAAGATTCAAAAATTGACCGATCAGTATGTAAAAGACGTTGAGAAATTGCTGGAAGCAAAAGAAGCCGATTTGCTGTCAATGTAATTGGAATTTAAACAATGCCTACGGATGACGGTAACAGTCTAGAATCAGCAAGCGCTCTCTTAGGCTCAAATAGCAATCCGCGCCATATCGCCATTATCATGGATGGTAATGGGCGTTGGGCGCAGAAAAGATTTATGCCGCGAGCCATCGGTCATCAGGCCGGGGTTAAAGCGGTTCGAAAAATTGTAGAGTACTGCGCCAAACAAGAGGTTGAGGTCTTGACCTTGTTCGCTTTCAGCAGTGAAAACTGGCGTCGCCCGGAAGAAGAAGTGTCATTGTTGATGGGGCTGTTTATGGCGACTCTGCAAAGAGAAATCGACAAGCTTGATCGCAATAATATCCGCTTGCGATTTATTGGCGACAGGACTGCATTTTCTGATAAGTTGCAGGCCAAAATGGCCGAAGGAGAGGCGCAAACCAAAGACAATACTGCCTTAACGCTGGTTATCGCGGCAAATTATGGGGGACGCTGGGATCTGTGTCAGGCGTTTCGTAAAATGGCGGAAAAAATTGCGGTCGGAGAATTGAAAAATCAGGACATCAGCGAACAGCTGATCAATCAGCATTTATCAACCGCCGACCTGCCCGAACCCGACTTGTTTATCAGAACCGGCGGCGAACAACGTGTTAGTAATTTTTTGTTATGGCAACTCGCCTATGCAGAGCAGTACTTTACCGCAACGCTATGGCCTGATTTTGATCAGAACTCTCTTGAAGAGGCTATCAAGAGTTTTAAAAGCCGACAAAGACGCTTTGGTCATACCGGAGATCAACTGCTTGATAAATCAAAGGGCGACCTGCCGGTCGTCCCTACAATAAAATAAGGGCGACCAACCGGTCGCCCCTACAATACTTCCAACTTCATCATAATAATAATCAAAATGTTACTACAGCGAATTATTACTGCATTAATCCTGGTTCCTCTGGTTGTGCTGGCTGTTTTTCAGCTGCCTTCGGAGTATTTTTCATTGCTTGTAGCGCTAATCATGCTCGTAGCGGCATGGGAGTGGACTAATCTTATCGGCATTAATTCGCTGTTTAAGCGCGGATTGTTTTTATTCACGTTAATTCTGCCCATGTTATGGCTGCATTTTTGGACGCAATTTCTGGAACTGGCGGCTCAATTATTGGATTGGCCTGATGTCAGGGATTATTCAGGCATTCTGGAGTGGCTGGTTATACCGCCGGTGTTGTTCTGGATATTGTCTATGATTTTAATCAGAAATACTCCAGCGGCCATTTTAAAATTGGAAATGAGAATCCGCTATAAGGCATTGATCGGCTGGCTTGTTCTTTTGGCAACGTGGATGTTTTTGAGCAGATTAAGAGCTTTTTATGGTTCGGAAATGACCTTGTATTTTCTGGTTTTGATCTGGGCTGCCGATATTGCCGCCTATTTTGCCGGAAAGAAATTTGGTAAAACCAAGTTGTCACCCGAAATCAGCCCAGGCAAGACGGTTCAAGGCATGTACGGCGCTTTAATAGCCGGTGCCGTTTGGGCTGCTGCTTTTATCGGCTATTATAGCTATCGTGATGGTTTTATCTGGATGAGGGTATCCGATTTTGTACTATTGTCTGTACTGACGGTGTTGATTTCTATTTATGGCGATTTGTTTTTTAGTGTAGTCAAGCGTCAGCGCGGCGTCAAAGACACGGGTTCCATATTGCCTGGACATGGCGGTATTCTGGATAGAATTGATAGCCTGATTGCTGCGATTCCATTTTTTTATGCCGGTATAGTGGTGATTGGGCTTATGTCATGAAAGGTATTTGCATACTGGGAGCGACAGGCTCGATTGGCGTCAGCACCTTAGATGTGGTGGCCAGACATTCCAGCTTGTATAAAGTTATTGCGTTAACGGCCAATACTAATATTGATGCCCTCTATGAACAATGTCTGGAACACCATCCTGAAGTTGTTGTCGTAGTCGATCAGCAGAAGGCGCAAGTTTTTGAGGAAAAGCTTAAAAATTCCACGATCGCAGATATAAAAGTGCTGTCCGGCGCTAAGGCGCTGGAGCATGTTGCAACGCTGGATAACGTCGATTCGGTCATGGCGGCTATCGTCGGCGCGGCGGGTTTATTGCCGAGTCTTGCGGCCGCAAAGGCGGGTAAAACCGTATTGCTGGCCAATAAGGAAGCCCTGGTGATGTCGGGTTCGATTTTTATGCAGGCCGTCGCCGATTCCGGCGCGCAATTGCTGCCGATAGACAGTGAGCATAATGCGATATTCCAGTGCATGCCTGCCGGGTATAAAACCGGTATGCAGGCAAAGCAAGCCAGACGTATTTTATTGACCGCATCGGGAGGCCCTTTTCGGGAAACACCCGTTGATCAACTGGCCAGTGTTACGCCAGCTCAGGCGGTGGCTCACCCTAACTGGGATATGGGCAGAAAAATTTCTGTGGATTCGGCAACGATGATGAATAAAGGCCTGGAGATGATTGAGGCTTGTATTTTATTCGATATGACCCCAGATCAGATCCAAGTGGTCATTCATCCGCAAAGCGTTATCCATTCGATGGTGGATTATGTGGACGGAACGGTCTTGGCGCAAATGGGCAATCCCGATATGCGCATACCGATCGCCTATTCCATGGCTTGGCCGGAACGGTTTGATTCGGGCGTTGAACCGCTTAATATTTTTGATGTCGGGCGCATGGATTTCCAGGAGCCTAGCCTGGAGAGATTTCCCTGCTTACGACTGGCCTATGAGGCCATTGCTACAGGCGGCACCATGCCGACTATTTTAAATGCGGCCAATGAAATCGCCGTCGAAGCATTTTTAAATGAACAGGTTCGTTTTACCGATATTCCGCTTATTATCGAACGGTGCATGAAAAAATTCGAGGCCAAGACCGCCGATACCTTGGAAATTATTTTAGATGTTGATCAACAGGCCAGGCTGGTGTCGACACAAATTATTGGAGAACTTAATAATTGATGGATTTGTTGCATACGCTGTTTTATTTCCTAATTGCGATAAGTGTCCTGGTTTCAATTCATGAATTCGGACATTTTTGGGTCGCGCGTAAAGCGGGGGTAAAAGTACTCCGGTTTTCGATCGGTTTCGGCAAGGTTTTATGCTCCTATCAGAAAAATCCTGATGCGACAGAGTATGTGGTATCGGCAATTCCGCTGGGCGGTTACGTCAAGATGGTCGATGAGCGGGAAGGCGAAGTCAAGGAAGAAGATTTGCCGTATGCATTTAACCGCCAATCTGTATTGGCCAGAACTGCAATAGTCGCAGCAGGCCCCGTGTTTAATCTGGTGCTCGCCGTTGTGTTGTTCTGGAGTGTGCTGGTTATTGGCGAGACCGGCATAAAACCGATACTCGGTGCGGTAGAGCAGGGTACATTAGCCGCAGCCGCAGGCTTTATTGAAGGCGATCAGATTATTTCGGTTAACGACAAGACGACGCCAACCTGGAATGAAGCCATGACGGTATTAGTATCCGCGGCGCTGGATGGTGAGCAGAGTATCAAGGTTGCGGTAAAAAGATTTGATGATCAGCAAGCTATCAGGACGCTTCATCTTACCGATAAAGATACTGAAAATCCTGACGTATTGTATGAACGCCTGGGCTTCAAACCCTGGTCCCCGAAATTGCAACCCATCATAGGGAAAGTGCTGCCTGATAGCGCCGCACTCGCTGCCGGTTTGAAACAAGGCGACCTGATTGTGAGCGCTGATGATTTGGGTATAAACGACTGGATGCAATGGGTGACTATTGTAAAAAGTCACGGCGATGTTGCAATAAAACTGGTGATTGAGCGCGACGGTGTGCGTTTACCCGTAACCATTACGCCAAAAAAGGTGACTGTGGGCAAGAAGACTGAGGGTAAAGTGGGCGCGTCCGTTTATATACCCGAAGAACTGATGAAGTCGGTGAGTGTTGAATATTCGTTGTCGCCGCTGGCAGCGATACCGGTTGCACTGGAAACCACTTATTATTATTCTGTTACCAGCTTAAAAATGATGGGCAAGATGCTGATCGGCAAAGCTTCCGTAGAAAATTTAAGTGGCCCTATCAGTATCGCCCAGTATGCCGGGCAGTCTGCGACTATGGGCTTAGTGCCATTTTTGAAATATTTGGCCTTGATCAGTGTCAGTTTAGGCATATTGAATTTATTGCCGATACCGGTGCTGGATGGCGGTCATTTACTGTTTTTTGCGATAGAAGGCATTAAAGGTAGTCCTGTTTCGGAAAGGGCGCAAATCTTCTTTCAACAAATCGGCATCGCATTACTCGTCTCATTGATGGCGTTGGCTATGTTTTTGGATGTTGATCGTTTGTTTTAAATAACTATTCAGCGAATGCTAACTACGATTAATAGAACACGGATGCCAAAAGTAGGCGCCTCTAGGCGACGCAGATTGGACGGATTTACGCGGATTTTTTAAAAGCCGAAGCCAAAGTCTGTTAAGCACCTTTTTAATCAGTGTTTATCTGCTTAATCCGCGTTATCTGCGTTCCATTTCTTTATATTTAATAGTTGCTATTTTAATAACTAAGGCTAAAAGCTCTGGGGCGACCGGCCCTTTAAACTAACTCAGGAATATTATGAAAAAAATTATTACGATTGCCGCGTTATCGCTATTCGGCCTGACTTTATCCGTCGCGTATGCTGATGAAAATGCCATCAGGCAAGCCCTGACTAAATCCATGCCATCGGTAAAAGTGGGCTCGGTTAAGCCCTCAGAAATCAGCGGCCTTTATGAGGTTACGGTGGGCGGCAATATTTTTTATGCTTCCGGCGATGGCAAGTATCTGATTCAGGGTCATTTGGTTGATATTGCAGCACGTACGGACTTAACTGAAGAAAAATTGGGCGGCGCCCGCAAACAGGCCCTCGAGAATCTCGGTGTGGATAAAATGATCGTGTTTAAACCGAAAATCAGCAGATATACGGTTAGCATCTTTACCGATATAGACTGCGGTTATTGCCGTAAATTGCATTCAGAAATCGATCAGTACATGGCTGAAGGCATTACTATCCAGTATTTGTTTTTCCCCAGAGCCGGTAAAGGTTCCGATTCATATCACAAAGCCATATCGGTTTGGTGCGCCGATGATCGCAAAGCGGCCTTAACGGCAGCCAAAAAAGGCGAGACCCCACCGGCGAAAACTTGCGACAACCCGGTTGATCAGCACATGCAATTGGCGGAGGAATTTGAAGTGAAGGGAACTCCGATGATGGTTACCGAAAAAGGTAATATCTTCCCTGGCTATCTGCCTGCAAAACAGCTGGCTGAAGCATTGGCGGATGAGAAAAAACCGAAATAAATTGATGACGTTATATTTAAAAGAAAAGTCACTTTGATGAGTATTTTGGCGTTTTATCGATAATTCATGTGCGTTACCAGATACAACGAAGGCCAGCGGTGGCTCGGATCTTTTGGTCAGCGGTAATGAGTGGGGCGCGATGGGCAAGTGCGGTAGCGGCGATAAGTCGATCTGCCGGGTCGCCATGCGAAAATAAAGCGCTTTGCGATAATTCGGCAATTTCTGCCGTAATCGGCAAAACCGCCATGCTCATACCAGTCAGAATGTCTTGAATATATGCGCTGGAGGTCACGCCAGCGCGGTTATTGATTCGTCCACGCGCATAAAGCATGGCGATTTCCCAGAGACTAATGTCAGAACAGGCGACGAGGTTTGCGGATTCTGTCCCTAAGTCCACGGCAGCGCGAGCGGTTGCGGACAGGCGGCTAGGGTCATCAGCCCAAAACAACAGGATATGGGTATCACAAATTGTCAGCATCGCCCGTCCATTCTTCGTCCAGCGGGGCGAGAATGTCGCCGACAATCATCGTGCCGCGCAGTGCTTCCAGCCGTTTCAGCGCGGCTTCACGTGCGTTTTCTTTGCGATCCGGCACGATGCGGGCAATGGTTTTGCCGTGTAGCGTAATTGCAATTTCTTCGCCTTGTTGCACTTGTTTGAGGTAATCGGGCAAATGTTGGCGTAATTCGGTGACATTGACTGAGTTCATATTCACTCCTATTCTGTACAATATTTCTGTGCATTATAGCCTTTTATCACACCGGTTACACCATCCCCTTAAGCCGATAAAGCAATTCCAATGCCTGTCTCGGGCTAAGCTCGTCCGGGCTCATGTCTTCCAGCAAAACTACCGCAGGATGGCATTCCTTCGATGAAAACAAATCCAGCTGGTTAACCCCGGTTTCCGCCTGCTGTTCAATATAGGCATGGTCTTCCAGATGCCGTAATTTGGCTTTGGCTTTATCGATCACCGAACGCGGCACACCGGCTAGTGATGCCACCTGCAAGCCGTAACTTTGACTGGCCGGGCCGTCTTTGACCGCATGCAAGAAAATAATCTTATCGCCATGCTCCATCGCATCCAGATGCACGTTATGGATGGTTTTTTGTTCATCGGGCAGCGTGGTCAATTCAAAATAATGCGTCGCAAACAGCGTAAACGCCTGGGTTTCTTTAGCCAGATGATCGGCGCAAGCCCAGGCCAGAGACAGGCCGTCGAAGGTGCTGGTGCCGCGACCGATCTCATCCATCAAGATCAGGCTTTTCGAGGTGGCGTTATGCAGGATATTGGCGGTTTCCGACATTTCCACCATAAACGTAGAGCGTCCGCTGGACAGGTCGTCGGATGCGCCGATACGTGTGAAAATCTTGTCGATAGGCCCGCAACTTAAAGTTTTGGCCGGAACATAACAGCCGATATGGGCGATTAACACGATCAGCGCGGCCTGGCGCATATAAGTCGATTTACCGCCCATATTCGGGCCGGTAATGACCAGCATCCGGCGTTTGTTGGAAAACGATAAATCATTGGGCACAAACGGAATGTCCGAAACCTGCTCGACGACCAGATGCCGACCTGCTTCTATCGTTATGCCGGGTTTATCAACCAGCGTCGGTTGCGATAAGTTCAAGGTCTCAGCGCGTTCGGCAAAGTTGACCAGCACATCCAGCTCAGCCAACGCGGCGGCGCACTGTTGCAACGGGATTAACGAGGCGCCGATGATGTTCAACAATTCCTCGTACAAGGCTTTTTCAAAAGACAGCGATTTTTCCTTGGCGCTGAGCACCTTGTCTTCAAACGATTTCAATTCCTCGGTAATATAACGTTCGGCGCCTTTTAAGGTTTGCTTCCGGGTATAATGCGCCGGGACTTTTTCCGCATGCAGGTTGGAAATCTCAATATAGTAACCATGCACACGGTTGTAATTGACCTTCAGCGTACTGATGCCGGTTGCCGCTTTTTCTCTTGTTTCCATATCAAGCAGAAACTGGTCGGCGTTCTGGCTTAAGTTGCGCAGCTCGTCCAGTTCAGGATGATATCCGGGCGCAATCACGCCGCCATCGCGGATCAGCACCGGCGGGTTGTCGATGAT
>CAZAUB010000016.1:0-16722 GCA_964488195.1 uncultured Methylobacter sp.
GCGATTTGATCGGCAACGGCAAACAGCACTTGATCCCCAGCTTTCAACCCAAAGGCACGGTTGAAACGCCGGACAAAATCCAGCGCTTTAAAACCAAATACACCGGGCCGGATAACACCCGTACCGGGAAGGCCAAGCCGCATCCAGTCAACAAAAACAAGACAGGAAGAAAGCCGAAATAAGCATGAAAATGCTAGCCAAGAAAAAAATGTTGTGTATAATACGCGCTTCTTCGCTGGTGTAGCTCAGTCGGTAGAGCAGCTGATTTGTAATCAGCCGGTCGCGGGTTCGATTCCCATCGCCAGCTCCAAGAATATCAAGGCCTTAGGTGTAAATCTAAGGCCTTTTTTATGCCTATTGAAAAATTAATAGGCCTATAATAGGCATTTAAAAAAATCGTCTATTAAAAATAGCCACAAAAAAACCGGATATTTTCCAGGCCTTGATTGTTAAATCTTATCAAAATAGGATATAAACTAACCCGAACTTGATAAATACTTTTTTGGAGCTTTATCCATGCGCAATGTTGTGTTGTTTTTAGTGGTTGTTGCTCTGGCTGGTTGTGCTACTGCGTATAAGCCTGATGGGTATGGTGGGGGATTTAGCGAGACACGGTTGGACACATCCTTGTTCAAGGTATCTTTTCAAGGAAACGGATGGACTAAACCAGAACGAGCAGAAGATATGGCGTTACTCCGTAGCGCTGAACTAACAATAAGGAACGGCTTTAACTATTTCGTGGTTATTGACAGTCAATCACGTGAGCGACAAGGCTCCTACACCACGCCAAAACAGTCATATACGACTGCGAATGCTACCGCTTACGGCAATTCGGCCTATGGAACAGCCCAAACCACAACCTACGGGGGACAGACTGTCCACACGTCAAGACCAACCACAACAATAACCATGGCGTGTTTCAAAGAAAAGCCAGAAATCCAGGGCATTGTCTATAACGCACGGTTCCTTTGCGACTCACTAGGTCAAAAGTACGATGCTATCTGTGGAACCAACTAACACAGTCAGCATGAATTTTAGGCACAAAAACGCCGGAATTAACCGGCCTTGATTTCCTTTTTCATGGGGTTGGTTTTGATGATCCGGTTTCGCCCCACCTTGCGCGGCGGTTCGGGTTGAATCTCGTTGAATAAACCACCGACAATATCTGCCGATCACAAGTTAAGGTATGTTTCAGGTTTTTGGCTTGTCAGCACAAAGATAAACAAATTCCCATTGTGGCGACATCAGTAACTTCCCCTCTAGAATTTTGCACAACTGAGCGGCTCTATCCTTGGCTAAATAGGCAGTCGCCACTTTAGTAAATCTAGTCTGGTCATCATCAATATTAACACCGCCGAAAGTCGCCCCTCGCGCCGCCCCATTTAAGGCTGACGAACCAATAGACGGGGTAATCATCACCTTGCTTAAGTCCTTGCGGTCAAAAATGCGGTAGGTTTCGTCTTGATAATCAAATTCACTCCTTGTTGTCGTGGAGTCATAAGTTTTAATTATATAACCAAGATTTCCGCAGCCTGTCGTTAGTAACGCTACAGCTAATACACCGGTTATTATTTTAAACATTTTGATCACCTTTTTGTTATTGATTGTCACACCGAAAAACCCCGCATAAACGGGGTTGGCTAAAGTGGTATTGGTTGCCGCAAGTAACTGTCATGTCAGCTCTCAATTATCAGCGTCTATTTGGATTACTGTCGTAAGCGTTGCTGATACCATTGTTGTTATTGTCGTACCCGCCCCAAGCTGGGTTTGATTGGTTCGTTGCGCCGGGGTTGCTGTATTCATCGCGCTGGCTTCCTCCATTGGTTTGAGAGCCATAGTTATTTGACCTGTACTCGTCGCCAGAACCACGCTGATAACCTTGAACATAGGTGCCATCTTTTCTAGTATATCCGCTCACTGAGTCAGCATGTGCCGCCGTTGATGCTGCTACTAATACGATCATTAATGCGATTATCTTTTTCATATCTTCACCTTTTTATTATTTTAATTGAAAAACCATAGTACTCTTTTGTCACTGAGACTGATAGTCGGTTAATGCTTACGGGAATCGCTACAGGCACACAAAGCCGACAACCCGTTAGGCCATCGGCTTATTCGAAATACCTTTGTCAAATCAGAAAAATCCCCGCACATATTCAAACCAATAAACGACTGCAAAAGACGGAGCGTAATAATGGAATATCTTTTTGTTTTTAAGTTCTGATTCAGATGATGAAGAAAATGAACCGCCTGTCATGGTTGAGAACCCATCACTGCCATATCTACATGTCCAGTTTTCTTTGTCGAAAACAATGCAATCTTGCTTCCCATCTATTATTCCGGACATAAGCGTATCTTTTGCTATTACCCTTTGGTTTTTAAAGTCAACGCGGTATGTTGTTTTGCCAATACGATAACCGCCATTTTCCTTTGTACATTCAAAGGCATCCTGATCCATTTTTTGGCATGTTTTCCTATAAACATTCACATCGCTAAATCCAGCCATTGAATCACCAATATTTTCTATCCCTGATACAGCAATCCAAATTACAAAAATCCAGCCAACTACATTCCACATACCAAATATCCTTATGACAAAGCTCATGTTTTAATTGAGCGACTACTATACAAGATTTAGTCCGGCGTGTAAGTTTCAGAACACAGCCAGTATAAGAAACCGTTTACCCTATTGCGATTAATTCAAATGTTGGCTAGCCACAAAAAAGCCGGTGATTAAACCGGCCTTGATTAAATATCGCTTAATGTTTGATTTTGCAGGGGCTTTATAAACTGACTCCCTTCTATTTACCGCTATTTTATTCCGGTTTACGCTTAACACTTTGCCGTACTTTATTCCGGTTTATTCCATTCTTTAACACAATCTTCAAGCAAATCGACAAGTGCAGCCGCCGGGTGCGTCAAGCCACCATAAGGCGCGATATGGGGCATTAACGCCGTCATTAGCTTAGGGCATATGTAGACATCAAGCCTCCGATAACCTCGCTTCTTGAGATATGCCCGGCGTTCTCGCTGGCGTTCTGCTTGGGTGGGTAAAGTCATGCTTTTATTTCCTTTTAATGAGCTGAATTTATGGGCATACACGCCGATTAAACGGATATGCCCATGATGCTATGCCTTCTCGTACCGTTGCCGTCTAAGCTGTTACAGCTTCGCTCGAATCTCATCTAAATCCCCCGCGATCGATTTTAGAAATATTGCAATATCCCTCAAAGCTTTTAATTTTTCAATCTCTACCCCGAAAGTCGTTACTGGTAATATATATTTTGGTGATGTTATTTTGTTGGCGGGTAGGTTGTTTGTTGCTGCTGCTATGTTATTCATTGAATATCTCGCTTGCCGAATATCGGCTTTAAATTTTTTATTTGAGTGCGGATAGTGCGGATAAAAGCCTTTTTCGTAGTCGCTCCATAGAAAAAAAATTGTAGAGCTAATATAAAAACGCCCTTTATCCGCACTATCCGCACTTTTGACATTAATAACGTGCTGAAAATGTTTGTGGCTTTACTGCTATTCCAGACCATAAGCGCTTACCGCTAGACTGTCGGCAAGCATAGCCACGCTCGCCCAGTCTACGACCTAACGCCACATTACTATTCGGCCTTAACCCGTTAGATACGCACCAGTTTTGGTAATTGCTGTAAATATCGGTTGATGATGTTTCGTGGATAGGATGCAGGTCACAGCATTCTGATAACCAATTACCGATTAAATCTTGCTCTTCCTGATAATTGCCGGTCGCATCAGCAATGGTTTGGGGCGTGTCTTTCAAGCCGCGTTCTTGCCAATCTATGCAGCCCTCGACCATCCACGCCAGAATATGTGGGGCCTCGGCCTTGAGCTTGTCCGACAGCCCCGCGTCCCGTTCCTCTGGCTTGAATGTGCGCCGGAATGGTATCAGCCGAACCCGCCGCCAGATTCCGTGGTCGTTGCCCTTGATAATCGGCTTATGGTTGCCCAGCATCATTAATTTGAATTGTGGTGTAAATTGGAACGGGTCACAATGCAACTTGCGTGCCGTCATGGTGTCACCAGATACCAAACTCTTTACCAGTGATTCAGCCAGTGCCGCGCCGTCCTCGGTTTCTGCGCAAGCTGCCATACGTGCGCCAATTAAATCCGCTAGGTCTGGCGTTGCGCTTCCGGCTGCCCTCTTGGTTTCCGTCAGCGTTTCCGAAGCAATAGCCCTTGCATAATCGCACAAGATAAACCGCAAAATATCACCAAAGACAGATTTCCCGTTAGCCCCAAGTCCGAAGCAAAATATAAATATCTGTTCAGCCGTGGAGCCGGTCAGCATATATCCGCACCACCGTTTAACCCAGTCTATCAACTCGGCATCATCTCCGAATATCTGCGTTAGAAAAAGATCCCAACGTACCGCCTTGGAGGAATCGCCCAGCCGGTCAACACTTAATGACTTGGTGATTAAATCGGATTGCAGCGCCGGTCTTGCCTTGCCGGTGCGTAGGTCAAGAACCTGTTTGGCATTATCAAACCCAACTTTGAACAAGTCGGCATCGACCGACGACAGAGACAGCCGCACCAGGTCAAAGTCTTTCAGTAATGACACGGTAGCCAGAACGGTTCTTTCTTTCTGGCTCGTCCTCGACCACTTAGCAAAATAGTCGGCATCAAACAGGTGCAATAAACCTTCCGTATAGATTTGTTTAGGCAAGTGCGCCGCCAAGCCACGCATCACCGCGCCGTCAATGTCCCAAACCCAAGCGCCGCCGCGCCAATGCAGCCATGCTTTAGCATCATGAACATAGTGAATATTACCGCCGTGAGCGTCCTCTAAGCGCTGTGCATTGCCCAGTTCGGATAATGGGCGGGTAGTGCCTGTCCCGTCTCTGGAGTCAGTGCCCATTAACACCGGCATTTCAAACACGCCCTGTACCTGCAACGCCTGAGGGTCATTCCGTAGCTTATAGATGTAACCTTGGCCGTGTGCATGTGAATGTATAACAGGCTGGCCGTTGTTCCAGTAAAATTTTGCTGTAGTTCGGCCGTAGCAAACACCTTCTATTGGGTCAGCCAGCGCCGTTTTATCATAGCTTGTAGGATGAGCCAGCACCTCGCCCACGCTTACAGAGCCGGTGGTAAATTCGAGAATGAAATCTGCATATAGGTCTTGGCATCCACCGCTTAATGTCTGGTTGATAACCTCCGTTGCTTTTTCCCGCGTTGCACCTGCGGCAATCATGGCGCTGATTTTTATCTCTTTCCAGTCGCCGGTCTTTTTTACTGACGATGGCTTGATGGCTTGCTTAGCTTTGGCCTTTAAGGTCGCAACCTGCGCCGCTTCCTCTGCGGTCAATGCCGGTAGCGTTGAAATATCAAGCATGCCGCCATCAGTGTAGGTGGTTTCCGGCGCGGTGAACTCCAAGCCTGCACCTGAGATTATCGGCCTACCTACGAAGTCCAGGCGCTCTGCGCTAAATACAGACCCATCAATGCAAGTTCGCTCCAGCATTGAGCCGTTTGCCGACAATGCAATGAACCCGTGCCCAGTCCGCCACAAGTGGTCAACCAGCCGCTTCCCATATTCTGGCATTTGGGTTGTGTCGACGACGGTAATATAAATATGAAAACCTTTGTCCGTTCGGGGTGTTTCGCCTGCACGATAAACGCCGGCCGAAATCGAAGGGCGCACGATCCGCGCCGCCTGTGCAATTTCCGGGTGTATGGCTACCAATGCAGCTAGCAGGGTTTCTGGGGTATGGCTCCGCCCGTACTCGCTGGGGTCGTGGTCAATCATGCCAATACCAGCGCCACGGAATTGAAAATTATCTTTGGTGCGTGAAATCATATTGGTTCTTGGGTCGTCCTTGCCCTTGGTGCAAATGATTGCCACGTCTGGAATTAGCCCGTGGACACCATAACCAAACGCCTGTTTTTCCGACTGTTCGGGTAATGCTTCAGCAAATTCTTTAAAAGAGCATGTGACGCGATTTGCTTTGCCGCTGTACATTTGTGCGGCTGCTTGCTTATGGATTGTTCCATCTTCAAGCCAGTACCTTTTGGACAACGGCTTGTTGCTGGTGTATTGGGTCAACGATACTTCGTTTAACATAAAGAACCCCCAATGACAGCCAACCACATTAACACCGATGCTATGGCGGCCTTGAGCTGTTTATAGGAAACGCTTAAGCATTTTAGTTGGCTCATAACACCATCTCGTCATTAAGCAATACATAGTTCGCAATCTTCTTTTTGCCGCCGTCGTAAACAGGAACCATATGAGTGACGATATTGTGGCCTACTGCCTTAAGCTCAAATATTCTAGCCGCGATACCCATGATGTAAAGCTCGTTACGCGCTTCAAGTGTGGTTATCGGTGCTTTACGCAATGCTTCGAGAACGCGTTGGCGTTGGGTTTCGGTGCTCATAATGCCACCGCCTGAGAAGTAGAGTTCTGAGTCTGGTATTTATCTAGCCATTGCAAAACGTCAGCTTTTCGGTATTTAACTGCACGTCCAATTTTGATAAACGGAATGCCACCTCCTGCCCAGCGGTCACGCTCCATTGTTGCTGTGGAGCAGTCCCGAACGTGGGCTATTGTGGTTTGATTGAAAAGCGCCGTATCAGGTGCGCCGTTAAATTCGTTGATTGATGTTATACGGCCAATTTTTTGATTGTTCATTAGAAGCTTTTCCTATTCGTTAAAGACAGGTCTAGCTTAAAAAAACATAAGGCAGGTGTAGTCCATCTGAGGGGGTACCCTTAAATGGACAATTGAGGAATTGTTATTGTTGGTCTTGGTCCTGCTGTAATTGCTTGGTGATTCTCTTGGCTTGGGATTTGATGTTGTAATGATAATACGCTTCTCTAGTGGCCTTAAGTCCTTTGTCGCTCTCGGTTCCTCCCTCTGGGTAAAATCTCCCAGCCAAATACACCACAGGAGTGCTGGAACCTAATGAATAATTCTCTTGATTCTCTGGGTAATATTTCCCAGCTACAAATCCGAAGGCATCTATTTGATGTCCGCCCAACTCTAACAGGGCTGACACTTCATTGGCTATGTCCATTTCTTTGCCCTTGCGATTAGGGTCAGCCTGCACCGTATCTTTTTTTAGATGCAAGGCATCGTAAACCGCCATTGCTTTACCTCCTTTCTTTGATTGAGTGGTTTCTTCGACCTTAAGAATTTGCCCAAAACATTCACCAAAATAGCGCAATAGACTATCATCCATCTGTATGCCCTTGCCGTCTGGGGTTCTCATCGGTTTTCCCTCCCATTCGGGATGCCTCGCGGTAGCCTTGCCGGTGTACATTTTGACCGCTCCGACAAACTCCCTCATTAATTCTTTTGCTGCGTAAGTATCGCCCAGCTTGGCCTTCCGAATGTTGTTATCGATTTTTTGTCTGTGCAAATCCAAGCCCATCATTTCAGCCCCACTTGCGCCAGCGTCTTAAACTCCACTACATCAGCCGCCTTGATGCTTGCCGACTTCAAAATAAAATCAGTAATGGTTTGCATGGGTTTTCTTAACCGCTCCACGTTCAATTGAATATATCCACTGGTAACATCATCGCCCGATTTGTGATTAACTAGCGCCTTGACCGCAAACGATGAAATATCTAACGATTCGGCTATGGTTACAAAAGTTCGTCTAAGGTCATGAATGCCGAACGGCATATCTATTTTTTCAATGATTTTGGCTAACTGCCTCTTGGGTTCGACCAGATAGCCACGGACACCCTCACCAGGAAATACAAAGGTGCTGTTGCTGTTCGCCTTGCGTGTCGTGAGCATAGCCGCTAAGTAGTCAGATAACGGTAATTGCACCGGTCTACCGTTTTTGGGGTCGCGCAAAATATAACTGTTATCGGTCAAATCAATATCAGGCCATTGGAGCTTTGCCGATTCATCTTTCCGGCATCCGGTCAGCAATACGAAAATCAAATAGTCTCTGATAGTCGGGTTATCAATGCTCAGTACAGCATCAAACCACGCTTGCAATTGGTGGGGCTTAAGGTGGCCGGTGCGGCGCTCCACCTTGTACCAGCTTCGGGTCTGACTAATTCGCTTAACTGGATTTTCAGGCAATATCGACAAGCCCTTTCCTGTTTCATATTTGGCGCTGGCATAGTTCAAGACGCTGCGTAGGGTACGGCCTCCCAAATTGGCGTAGGCCTCGCCGCGTTCCTCACCTACTTTTTTATGGCGGCGCTCTACTGCATCGCGGGTAATATCGGTAATGGGCAGTTTTTGCCAGTCTGGATAAATATTATTCATAACGCCGGTATAGTCCCTCACCGTTTTGGGCTTCAGCTGCCTAACGTCAAGAAACGCTGTGAACACCTCGCCTAAGGTGACAGCCTTAATTTTCTTTTCGCGCTTCTCCTTTACCGGGTCGATACCGACAGCCATTTTGTTTATCTGCTTCATGGCATCAGACCGCGCTTGCTCTGCTGTTAGTGCAGGATATTTACCCAGTGCCACACGCTTTGTTTTGTTGCTAATACGCTTTTCAACAAACCAAGTCTTTGACGATTTCCCGGCATATATTCCAAAGCCCTGCAAATCAGCGTCCCAATAAAACACCTGTCCTTTTTCTGGATAGGGCAGACCATCAACAAATGTCTTATTGAGTTTTTTCTTAATCTTCATCGCTTCCCCCTTGCCAAAATTTAATAGGCAAATTAATAGGCGTATAATAGGCAAATTGTTTCAAAGTCATTAAAAGACCGTCTGACTTATTATAACAACAAACGCATATAATACAAGGCTTGATAGTGCCTATTAAAAGTGGATAGAAGCGGGTAAAAGTGCAGGTGTGCTAATTTGTAATCAGCCGGTCGCGGGTTCGATTCCCATCGCCAGCTCCAAAGAATTCAAGGCCTTAGGTGTAAATCTAAGGCCTTTTTTTATGCCTGCTAATTTGTAAAAAGACCAGCAAAAATGCTGTCCAAAAAGTTAAAGGGCTGCAAATATAACTTCCATGAAACATACAAGTTATGTATATTTAAGGTACATAAACTAAGCAGTGGTCACGAAGATGCACATCAATCTTTCCTCAGAAGTTGAAAATTACATACAGAGCAAAGTTAATTCAGGCTTTTATGGTAATGCCTCAGAAGTAGTCCGCGATGCTATTCGCCGCCTACGTGACGAAGATGAGAAACTCGAAGCCTTACGAGCGGCTATTCAAATCGGTGACGACCAAATTGCGCGGGGTGAATATGAACATTATTCATCAGCTCTTATGACGGAACTAACGCGGCAAGCCATAGAAAACGCCAAACAGGGAAAGAAAATCAATCCCGATGTCGCCCCGTAAGCAGCATTTAATTCTTTCTGAACAAGCAAAAGCCGATATTGTTGATATTCTTCAATATACCTATGAGCAATGGGGCGATGCCCAAGTTAATGCTTATAGCGCTACAATAGATAAGGCACTCACCCATATCCATGAACACTCACACCTCGGCAAGAAAGTACCTGAAATTTCTAAACATCACCGGGCTATGAACGCCGGGCAGCACATTATTTTCTATACCGTAACGGATAGTTCCATCAATATCGCTCGTGTGCTGCACAACAAAATGGATATTAAAGCCCGTTTTTAACAAATGCAGTCTCAACGCGCTATATTGAGAGATAGACCATAGCGCGAATGGCATGAGTTCCCACGTAGCACGCGAAGCTAAAAGGGCACACACTTTCGACTTGACTCTTGCCGCTTAATTAACCCGCACCAAGGATGGCGCACAACTTTGGACGTACCCATGAGCAATATAAAAATCCTAGTCAGAATTAATAACTACATCGAAGTTACCCCGGAAATGCTGTCCTTTGTGGTGGCTGCTGATCAATACAGACAAGAAACCTCCCCCTTTTCTCAATACACAACTTATGTCAAGGATAAAAGCAAGGTCGAGATACAAACCATAACAACCGAGGAAATCATAACCCCTCAAACCGTAGATATTGAGGAAATTATGGGCGAGAACAATCGCCTTGCACGGGAAATCGACATTCTGAAAGAAAAGCTGGCAAAGCTAACCCCGACAAACCTGAGCAAGGATCAAACGATGACGAACCAATAGTAACCTATCGGCTGTGATTGCCCGTGCCTGCACACTCGAACTGTCAAGTATTTCTTGACAGTTGCTTCCGGCAACAGCTCAGCTTCCTCATAAATATTCTGTATGTGTGGCTGATATTTTGCTTGGTCGTCTGCAACAATTTCGCCATCTGCTGCTGCGTCAGCCAAACGGTTTCTATTCCAGTCGCACGTCGATTTTTATTTGCCCATCTTCGGCTTGGTAAACCAAAAACTGGCTATTTTCAGGAGCGGTCTTTTTTTCATGGTTGTATCGCTTCTTCGATTAGTTGTTCTACACGGGTTTCGGCTTGATCTAGCAATCGAACCAACCCCAAGCCGAACTGGGCGTGTTGCCCCGTTCGAAATGTTTTGCGTCATTTAAGTGCCATTATCTTTCTCTCGGATCGGAGAAATCGATACCAATAACCTCTATAGCATCGACACCTTCCCGCATTTGGGCTTGCAATTCGGCTGCACGAGCCTGAATGCGCTGAACTAACTGCTCGAAGTTAAGCTTTTCCTTTGTTATGGGTTCCTCCCACCAGCGTTTAGGAACGGTATTGCCGAGTACGTAAACACCATGACGGACATTAGCCGAACGCAAGTACTGGCCTATCAATTGATTTTCGAGTCCCTCCAACAATTCACGTATCGACAAATCATTAGCAAGTTTGACTTCGATGGGTAATTGATTGAGCCCTTGTCGTTCCACCGATATGTCAGGCTGTTGCTTCAAATCAATTTCACTTTCTTGCGTTACGATAAACCAATCCAGCGAGTGCTCCTCTAATTCACGCTTTAGAAATCCTCGAAAAACTTCTTCTCGGTCGTCTTTTCTTACTTGTAGCCGGTTAGCTGCATTATCAGGACGTTCGATATGATCCTTGATGTCGTTGAGCAGGCGGTTAATTCTTCGGAACAATTGATAATCCGATCTTGGTTCGGAGCAATGTAGTGTTGTGAAAATCCTTATATCGCTCGGTTGCCAAGCGGTATCATCCGCTCTCAAGCCCTTACGGCTGTCGAGAAGATGCAATATCCAATCGCGCTCGTCTGCCACAATCGGATCGTCGAGCAAGGTACGGAGCACTATGTCGGCTTCTGATCCTGAATGGCTCTTTAGCCTTTCCCATAAACCTGATCGTAAGTCCTGGGCATGATCCCTCAATCCCGGCGAATACGATCCCTTATTAGCCCGCTCTATATCTTCCAAAGGCCTAATATGCCGATACACCAACGGAATAAACCGAAGCAACGCCGCTGGTTTGATAGCTGACGATTGATCGCCTCCATAACGCACACCATAACGATCAGACATAAAGGCACATAAACGCAGCATTAATGTGTCCGATTCCTGCGCTGAGAGTGTTCCGGTTAGGTTTTCCAGATAATCCAGCGCCGACAAGGCATCCAGTTGCAACCATATATTCATCCAAGTGATCCACTGGGGCTGCTCACTGGGGTACTGCATGATGCGAATTCCGGCAAGAATTTTGAGTTCGTCAGTGGCGACGCTGCCGGATCGCAGAATAGCCGACAGTGCGTATTCCAATATTTTCGGATGAGTGGGGTCTTTATCGCGTAAACGTGTCAAAATAGCCTGAGTAATTGCTTCGACCGGATTGGACAGCCTAGCCAGATTGGCGACTACATCATAAACATGTTCCAACTCCGCTGGTAGGCACCACTCGCCGTCTATGGCTAACTCCAACGATTTGACGGCTTCCACAGGACGCGATTCCACCAGAAATTGAAACCATTCCGGCAAGCCGTTCAATTCGTTGCATGCGTAGCGGCTTGCCATATTGACTTCGTCTGCGGATAGCTGGGTAAAGTCCAAACGTTCTTCTCGCCAAAGCGTTTGCAGACCAGCCAAGCCGACAATAACCCGCTGATCTACAGCATTTCTATCTGGTTTTTCGTACGGATATGGCGGGACGAATGTTTTCCAGGCGACAGTACAACCTTGCTTGACTGCAGCAACAACCGACTTACTCCAGTCCTTAGCTTGGCTTTCCCAATCTGAGCCGCTGTATTGGCTGCTATTGCTATCCGCGACCTGTCTAGCAAAGTAACACAATGTGCCTGGATAGCGTCCCTGCCGCAAATCGCCGCGATGACGCCATAGCCAAACCTTATCGTAAATTTTCCGCTTAAGTTGCCCCAGACTGCGAAAACGATGATTCCACCAATATTTTCTCAACAACTTATGTTGGAATTGATGAAACCATATTCTCATAACTGGTGCGCGTAACCGATTCCAAAAATGGCGGCGGCATATCCTCAGTAGCGTAACGTTACCTCCGACATGCCGTAACAGCTGCCACACTGACTTCACAAGCGAATCTTGATTATTCCAAAGCAAGTTTGCTACGGTCTCCAATGCCAAGCATCGGTCAGGTAAAGGCAAATCGCTGCCTACATCCAATAGCAGCCAAGCCACATCGCCCTTTGATAACGTAGCCGAGTCATTGTGATAACCGATAAGTTCATATATCTCCGGCTCCTTCCCGTGCTTTTCCCGATGCTTGCTAACTCGTCGCCAATATAAACTACGCCTCAAAGCTACATTGTCAGACATCACTTGTTTTATTAAATCGGCATCCTTCTCTTCTTCTTTACGTAGCGTATGTGTATTGCCG
The DNA here is from genome assembly GCA_964488195.1 of uncultured Methylobacter sp. Taxonomy (GTDB): domain Bacteria; phylum Pseudomonadota; class Gammaproteobacteria; order Methylococcales; family Methylomonadaceae; genus Methylobacter_A. The sequence continues at coordinate 12,716 of CAZAUB010000016.1, forward strand.
TAACTCTTAGCCTGTTCGAGTACAAAAATGACGGTTATCGCCAAACCAATTTCTTCACTGCCTGAATCAGGCTCGGAAAGCAAACGCTGGAGACACAAGGGTATCAGGCTGGTCAGCCAGATATAGTGTTTTGATAGCTTGGTATGTTCCAATAGCGGCGGTGTTTTAACTAGCACCAATATTCCTTCCAACAGACTTTTCGCATCAATTGGCTTCAGTTCCTGTTCAAGCAAAGGTCTGAGCTTGTAGGGAAGGTCAACGCCATACTCTTTGAGGGGCTGACTTTTGCGTATTAACTCCAATAGCCCATCAATCCCGATTGCCTGCGGAAACAATGCATCACATAAACAACTTATCAGCGTATTAGACATATCAGATAGTCCGATACACGATTGCCACAATTGACGGCGATGTTGTGTATTGCCAATATCCCTAACCACCATGGCGGCGTAGGTTTTTAACCTATCCGATGTAGTCGGGTTGGCAAACAGTTCAAGCGCCGCCGGAACGCAATCGAGCAGTTTACCGTCGTTAACGAGCAATAACAGATCGGTACGCAAACTCTCGACTACACTCGGATCCAATAGGTAGCGAGTGATGTCATCCTTTAGCCCCTGATTGGCAAAACGTCCCAAAGCGGCTTGATCCGTATTTAATCTAACCCATCCACGCCCTTGGTAACGTTCAATTAAAGTGCTCAACACTTGATGGCGATAATCCAGCGGCAGTGATGCCGGGTCACCGTAACGCAAATGGATTTCCGGTGCCGAATCCAGCAGCCATTGCCGTAACCGCAACCGCCAAGGTTCATCGCCGGATTTCGCCAGCCAAGCCGCGACTGGCGCAAGCGTTGGGCGCAATGTGCGTTCACCGTCAATGTAAGCAAACAATAAGTCTTCCAATGCCTCTAACCCGCAGTTATGGGACATCAAACTGTCTATCCATGAAGCGGTCAGGAATTCCGTATGATAGCGATGATGAAACGAAATTGCGCCATGACTGGCGGCATCAAACAAGGCACGATCAAGCAACGCACGGCGCTGTTGCGGTAGCCAGTTTTCCGGCAACACTGCGGCTGGCGAGATCATTGTCTCGTCAGGCAATCCGCTGTCGTCGGCTACCCTTATCCTCAAATTCCGGCAAAGTATCACCGCAGCCGCTAAATTTTCTGCGCCGAGCCGGGCTTCTTTGGGTGTCAGCGGATCTCGCTTTTCTTTGTTGGCAACTTCAGCCAAGAGGCGTTGAATCATAAACTCCGATAGATCGGTCAGATTACTCAGCTGGCCCTTTTCGTTCCAATATTCATATAAATGATTGACATCCAATGGTCGCCCCGCAAATGCCCAAGCGTTATTCTCGTCCAGTGCATCGATAAATAGTTGCGGATTGCTGACGCCTTGGGCGGTGGCATAACGTTTTACCCGTTCTGCATCCAACGGCAGCAACGTTACGACCATGATGGGCGGAATTTCCGGTGTTTCGCCTTGTTCGTTATTTACCGAATCAGGCTTTCGATGGTTTTGCGCCACGCCAAGCCGTTGCATGACGCCATGCTGATCAGTTTGCGGCCGCCATTCGCTGATTCGTGAACTTATGACGAACTTGGCGCGTATCGTTGCCGAACCGACAGCTTTTTTGACCCGGTCGAGAGCCGTAAAAAAATCATTATCTTGTTTCAGTTTGGATTCATCGACCGCATCCAGAAAGAATGTCGCATCGTAGGATTTGGATTTCCATGCGCCAAACCTGCGAGTACCGTCAGCATCGAGAATGCCGGACACCTCTTCATTGACCAGTCTGTCCAAAGGTAGAAAAAAATGGGTCGAACTGTGTTTTTGCTGTTGTGCGCTTAGTTCCCAAGATTTTCCGCTGCCCGGTTCACCCAGAATCACTACCAGCCTGTGTTGCAGCAACTCATCCCAGGAAATGCCCGGTTGTGAACCCTGAAGTGCGGCAAGATAACTACGTTCCGCTAATCGCTCTGGAGTTTCGTCGGATGTGTATTCCGTAAATCGGCGGTCGAGTTCGATGAATTGGTCGGCAATGCTCATAAAATATCTGATAGAAGAACCGCGTTAAATTGTGTATTTGATAGTTTACCTAACTGATCCGTTGGGCTGAATGCAATGAACCTAAAAAATCAGTCGGAGTGCGTGGAATCCGTTCGTGCTGGGCCAGTCGAAGCATGAGCGGATTCCACGCCCCCCCCATTTAGAATGCTCAACTGATTTTTTTAGGATAAACTCGGCAACAAAATCCAGCTTGTTGCCCCGTCGGGCTATCCGGTTAAATTCGGCTTACATCATCCAGTTTTCAATGCGTGGATATTCTCACCAATGGCCTTGACTATAAAATCTCGATGTAATCCTTATCATCTTGGAACAATGCCTGTTCTATGATGTGGCAATTATCCAATAAGGTTTTAATAGTCGCTGCCTTGGATTGGTTACCCACTTTTAGCCAAATTACTTTTGGCGGCGATCCGTATAACAGATTCATTTCGTAAAAGTCGGCATCCTTGGTGGTCATCACATAGCCGTTATCAAGGGCATATTGGCGGATAGTTTTATCATCAGCCTGTTCCATGCCTCACCCGTTTGGTAAGCATTCCAAATCCCGCTCACCCTTCGACGGGGCTCAGGGCGAACGGGATTTGGAATGCTCAACTGATTTTTCTAGGGTAAAAGGCACTATGCGCCGTGATAAATTCTCATCAAGCAACAGTTTCATAATGCCTTGATGGTAATTGAACGGCGCTCCCTATCGGCGGCAAACAGCAAACACGCGGTAATATCGTCGTTGCTGAGCTCCGGGAAGTCATCAATAATTTCATCGCGGCTCATGCCCTCAGCCAGCCAGGAAAGCACGTCATAAACGGTTATCCTAAGCCCTCTGATGCAGGGCTTGCCGCTACGCTTGCCGGGTTCTATGGTAATAATATCGTGATAGTCGATAGTCATTGCATTAACCTCTGGTTTGTTTGAGTGTGACAACGTCGGCGGATTGCTTTAACCCAGCCGATTTCAATATAAAATCAGTAGTGGTCTGCATAGGTTGCCTTTAAAGAAACGGATTGATAACTTCAAGTTGTTCATCAAAGATTTGTCCATGCTGCATGTCTTGGGAGTAAAGCTTTTCACACCCGGTCAGCAAAGCGGCGGCTACAATAAGCGAATCCCAATGTGAAAGTTTATAGCGGCGGACTAGGCGAATAGCTTCCCGAATAGTGTTTTCATCCACAGGGATGACTTCGCAAAGTTCCAATAGGCTTTCAGCGACTTCATGAGCCGCAGTTATATTTGCACCCTGTTTTCGGGTCAACACGCTCACGGTCTCGTTTATGACTTGGGAGCTTACCATCACGCCTTGTGCAAGTATCTGCCGCGCCTTGGTACGCTTGTCGGAATCCTGCCCGACTGCATAAACAACAATGTTAGTATCGGCAAACTCAAGGGCGGTCATACAGCTCATCCCTATTGAAAGGGGAACCATCATAAAGCCCCCTGTACTTATCCAGGGTTGCCAGCGCCATTTCCCTGCGTCCGCCCGGCTCTTTCTTGGTCTTGGACTTCAAGAATTCAACAAAATCCAGAACTTCCGCCGCTTGCTGTTCGGGTAGGGTTTTGACTGCCTCAAAGACTTTTTCAGCGATAATGCTCATAAGGTTAACCTCTTGCTTGTTTGAGTGGGACAACATCAGCGGATTGCTTTAGACCAGCCGATTTCAACATAAAATCAGTAATGGTCTGCATAGGTTGCCGCAATCGCTCCACGTTCATTTGAATATAGCCGCTGGTCAACGTCATCGCCTTGTTTGTGATTCACTAAAGCCTTGACCGCAAAAGATGAAATATCCAGCGATTCGGCTATAGTGACAAAAGTCCGGCGCAAGTCGTGCATGTAAAAAAGCGTCCAATATTTTCCACTTTCAGCGTTCGTTTTTTCCATCTACTAATATTGTAGGTGTTATTGAAACAATAAGATAGGAATGCTTGTTGATCATTTTT
>CAZAUB010000017.1:0-3048 GCA_964488195.1 uncultured Methylobacter sp.
TTGTCATCCTGTTATGCCGAAATCAGCGGAAGCGTTACCGTGAACGTCGAACCTGAGTTTTCCGTGCTGGTCACCGTGATGCGTCCGCCGTGCGCTTTCAAGATCGACTTGGCCATCGGCAAGCCCAGGCCCCTGCCATCGTCACGCGAACGCAGGGCATTTTGGCTGCGGAAATGGCGGTCGAAAATACGCTCCAAATCCTGGACGGGTATGCCTATGCCTTGGTCTGTGAGGCTGAAGCTTGCCATTTTTCCGTCCACTCGTAAGGCAACCGCGATGTGTCCTCCAGGGTTCGAATATCGGCAGGCATTGTCGCCAAGAATAAACAGTACCTGTCGAAGCCGCTGTTTGTCTCCGCGCACCCACACAGGCTCGGCCGGCGCATCCAAGGAAATCGAAATCGAATTTTCCTCGGCCATCACTTGAAAATTTTCGACAGCACCGGTTAACAGTTCGGCCAAGTCCAAGCTATCCCATTCAAATTGGAGGTTGGCGGTTTCGGTACGGGCTAGAAACAAGAGATCGTTGACGTATTTACCCAATTGCATCGATAGTTCGACGATGCGCTGTAAGGCATCTTTATACTCTTCGGCATCGCGGTCTTGGCCTCGCAGAGTCACCTCTGCCTCTCCGCGAATGACGGTAATCGGGGTGCGCAGTTCATGGCTGATGTCGGCTAAAAACTCTCGTCGCTCGTTGTCCATGCGGTTTAATTCTTCATTTAACTTATGAAGTTCAGAAGTGCGTTCGGCGACCCTTTTCTCCAGCACGGCGCGTCCCTCGCGTAGTTTATTTTGCTGAAGTCCCAGCTCCTGCGCCATTTGATTGAAGTGGCTGGCGAGATAGGCGAATTCATCGCGGGTATCGAGAGAAATGCGGTAATCCAAATTACCGGAGGCAATTTCCTCGGTACCTTTCATCAACGCTTCAATTGGTTTCCTGACGCCGCGAAGCAGTAATGCACCGGACATGAGGCTAAACATCGCCGCAGTCAATGACGACAGGATGGCGATCCACCGCGACTGAACTACCAAATCTTCCAGCTCTTGCTTGGCTTTTCCGGCTTTTTCTCGTTCGGCATTGATGGCGGCATCGATCAGCGGCTGGAATTTTCCGTCGATTTCTTCTTCCGAGAATTTCGATAGCGCTTGCACTGCCATTTCGTGCTTGCCCTGTTGACGCAGTCGCTCGATTTCGTCGAATCGATACTCGCTGGCATCCAGGAAGGCGGTGAAATGGGCTACTCTTTCCAGTTCGGCGGGTTTATCCTGCCAATCTTCAGTCTGACTCTCTTCGAGCGGTGTCTTTACCGCAGTGTTTCTAAGTTCCTGCATCGCTTCGTAGAGCCGATGCTTGGATGATTCCACGCCGGATTCCGCAGTTGGGCTGGCCGTTATCAGCCTATCCAGCCGCTGTTTGAAATGGCGATAGGCTTCCTGGGACAACCGCTCATAATGATCGAAAGCCTCGTAGGCCGTTTGGCTGCGCTGAAAATACCGGGCAACCTGGTTTGAACTCCAATACAGTGCGACGCCTAAAAACAAGACAAAACAGAATGAAACAATGATGGCAACGGCTAAGCGGAAACGAAACATGCGTTCTAATTTGCGTTGCCGCTCTCATCCAGGTGTTTTTCCATGGATCTGATAGCTTCCAGCTTTTCTCGTAGAAGCTGAGTTTCATTTTTCTTCGATCCATTGGTATCTTTCGACTCCAGCACGGATTGGACTGTTTTTTGTTTGCGCTCCAGCGAACCGAGTTTTCTCGACACATTCTGCAAGCGTTTTAAGGCCTCGGTATGAATAGCGACAAGTCTCTGCATACGTTCATCGGACAGGCTTCGGGGTGGGATAGAGCCCACCCCGTCCAGAATCCTGGAGATGTCTCCACAGGCATCGGAAAGTAAGCGGCCTACCATCAGGTGCAAGTGTACTCCTGCTCCGGGAGGATTTTTTTGGGGCTTCAATAATGTGTGACATACATCGGCGCGTGAAGAGGGTGATATTTTGGCCATGTTGGCTCCGAAAGCCAGCAGCTCATCAAAGTCTGACTGCGCATAGGGGGCGTTATGACGGCCTGAATAGCCATCCCGACCGGAATTGAATTGGGCGCATCCGCCCAGCAGCAAAAGGCTTAGTGCTAAGCTTATGTTTCGAATAGAAAGTAATGACAGCATAAAGATATTTGTTCCCTTGTATTCAGGTCTCGCCGATTAGCGGTAGTTGAACGCGGATGCGGGCTCCGTGTTGGTCTTGTCTTGAGTCAATAATATCGACTTTTCCCTGATGGTTGGCGACATATTCTTTGACAATAGCCAGCCCCAATCCGGGACCTTCGACATTATCGTCGGATTGGGCGGTCTTGCCACGGAAAAATGGTTCGAACACATGCAAGCGTTCATCCGGTTCAATGCCAGGCCCCTCATCTTCGACTTCCAATTCCATCTGTGTGCCCGAATCGCGAAGCATGATACGTATTTCGCCGCCCACTGGTGAATATTTCACTGCATTCGACATTAGCTGCTCGATAATGTTCCGCAGCTGCTCATGGATTCCGGAAATCTCGACTGGCCTGACCAGCATTTTCAAGCTAATCGATTTGGCCTGTAGATGGGTTTGAAAATCATCGATGACCGACTCAAGCAAGACTTTCATATTGACGGTTTTCTTGCGGTTCATTTCCGGCTTCGAGTTGATCTGACTATAACGAACCAATTCTTCAGACACTGTTTTAAGCTTGTCAACATTGTTGCATAGTAGCTCAGCGATGTCCTTCCTCGCACTATTCGGTTCCTCATTCGCCTTGATTACAAGTAGTTCTGCCGCTACACGGATACTCTCCAGCGGCAGATCGATCTCGCGGGCCACGTTGTGCATGAATTGCTGCTTCGAAACCTCCAGTTCCATCAAATGCGTTCGCAGCCATTCCAGGCGATTGCCTAGATAGCGCAGATCCGAAGGGCCTGCAATATCAATCGGCTCTTCGAGTTCTCCCGAACCCAGGCGACGGATGCCGGTATCCAATTGCCGCATTGAACGCGAGAGTATG
>CAZAUB010000017.1:3148-8879 GCA_964488195.1 uncultured Methylobacter sp.
TCGACAAATCCGGTTTTCTGAAAATATTCAGAACAAAGTTGGTAATGGGCTCTTTCATTGCTTGCTGTGTTTGATTGTCAAAAGTAATCCTCTCTTCAATAAACCATTCGGGATGTTGCGTAGTATGGGGATCCGTTTTCTGCATCGAAAAAATCAAATGCATATCTGACACACTACTGGCTAACTTGGTAGAACTGTCGGTATTATACACACAAGTGTCGCATCACTCACTCATCTTGCGAGCGCATCGGGTGCGATTAAAAGTGCGGTTTAACCTCAAATCAGGAAATCAAGTAGGGTACGCTGTGCGTACCATTTACTGTATTAAACCGTATTAACCGCCGAAAAGGTACGCACAGCGTACCCTCGCACTTTTAATCGCACCCGAGCGCACCAGTTTGTCTCATTCCAAACTTTCGTAAACTATGAAGCCACTGACCCTATTTCTCCTCACAGTACAGATGATGTTAGCGGCGCTGGCCGGGTTGTCCGTTGCTAACGCCGATGTACTCAAGGGATTGCCCATACAAGGCACAGCCGAGAGGCCGGTACTGTTGCTTGAACTTGGCAGCGAGCCGCCGTCGGTTGGCGAAGGCGATAAGGCCACACGGGTGTTTATAGGCGTTGTTGATGCCCATGAAGGAGACGTTTCGATTCAGACCGATAAAGATGAAATCAGTTCTTTGCACCCCGGTTTCGGCAGCTGGAAGGTCAGCTTCCGATTCAAGGTCAAAGCCGGTCTCCCGGCCAAGTCATATAACTTTTGGGCTCGCTGGCGACAGGGTGGAGATCCCAATGTCTGCGTACAATCTTTCGAAGTCTGGGCAGGGCCTGATCCATCCAGACTGGAGTTGCGCGCTACACTGTCCATGAAGCCCAAGGGATGGGATTACGCCTGGATAGCCTCTGAGCTGCCGGTAAGCCTTAAAGCTGACGACGCCGTCATTGAGGTGCGGGATAACGGCGCCGGCCATGATGCCAAGGTCTTCGATGCCTTCCTGCTCGCCCCGCCATTGTCAGCTCTGCCGACCGGCGGTACGGCTGACAGGCCGCTGGTGCTGCTGGACTTGGGCAATGCGCCTGCACTTGCAGCAATGGAAAAAGATCCCGTCCTGCAAGTCCAACTCGGTACAGCCACTGCCGGCCCCGGCACCGAGTCTGTGTCGACCGAAAAGGACGAGGTTCAGGTTTTTCACCAGGGTTTCGGAAGCTGGGGCGCAAATTTTCGTTTTGAACTCAACCCGGCGATTGCTCCGGGACAGTACCGTTTTTATGCCCGCTACAAAAGCGGCGGCGAGGTCTCCCAGGTTAGCCAAAATTTTACGGTCAAGGCCGGGGCAAAACCGGATGAACTGGCGACACGCGGCGATTTCGCTTTGACCAACACCACTCCTTGGGAATATCAATGGTTGCAAGCTGCAGTTACCGTCACCGTGCTGCCGGGAGATCGCTGGCTGGAAATCAACAACATCGGCAAGGCGGATGGGGCCAAAGTCTTCGATGCCTTCCTGCTGAAACTGGAGACGCCGTTGGGCGACTGGATGAACGCCGCCGAGGCTCAGGATCGGAATCGTTTCCTGGCGCTGACCAAAGCTGCGCCTGACGCGAACCGACGCTTGACTGTGCTCGACGGCAAAGGAGAAAAAGGTGAAACCTTGTTTCGCGGCTTGGCTTCCGAGGCCGCGCGGGCCAGCTATGAAAAATTGTCGGTCTCCTATTTGATAGGACCCGAAGCCGAAGCGCTGGCCCGCAGCCTGAATCTCCCGGCACTGCCTGCCGCACTGATGAGCGACGATCATTACGGCATCCTCGGCGTGTTGGCCCAGCCCAACAGCGAACAGGATGTACCCCGATTTCTTGCCGACCCAAGCAAGTTCGGCATGATGCCCACGCCGTCTCCGGTTGCTGGTGAAACCGCTAAGCCGCTTAAGGGCGGCATACCGGATGCCTGGCTGGTCGGCGGTTTGCAGGATGGCTTATCGGGCGTTTCGATTTTCGGTCTGGATAGCGAGGCCGTGTTGCGTCCGAATCCCGGCCAACCTTATCTCAGCCTGCAAATGATGGGCGGGGAAATGCGGACTTGGCGTGTTGCGACTACGCAAGCCAACGGCGTGGCAGATATCGAGGCCAACACCCAACATTCCTACGGCTGGTCGCGCGGCAGCGGCTATGCCCAGCTCTACCTGCATGTCGATCAGCCCACGCAGGCGCAGCTGCATCTGAAACAATCCGGCATCAAGACCTTCGGCTGGCTGGATGGACAGCCTTTCAAATTGGCTGATGATCCGAATCCGCCGTCCGGGTTCTCGTCTTCTCCCGGCGAGCAGGTCAAAAAACTGCTGCACGGGCTGACCACCGAAGGACTGGTGGCTACCGCGTTGTCGGCTCGTCCCGAAGCACCGCAACTCGCGACGCTGAATCTGTCGCCGGGATGGCATAGCCTGTTGGTCAAGCTGGTAATGCAACATGACCAAGGTCAACGGTTTTACTTCGCAGGCTTATTCACCGATCCAGTCGGTAAGCCTCTGGATTCGATCAAGACGCAACCGACCGATCCCGACGTCAACCTGGCGCTTAACGGCATCGCCGCCAAACTGCGCCCGCTGATTTTCGTGGATGCGCCAGCCAATCTGCCGCATCCGGGCGACCCGCTCAAGCTGCGGGTGGATATGCGCTGGCATCCGATTCTGGAGGAAACCGGCTTGTCGGCACCGCTGCCGCGCTTTCCGGCAAAACTGCGTTTGCGGTTGGTTGATTACGGCGGCAACGAGATCGCGGTGCGGGAAATAAGCGATCAGTTTCCCGGCCAAGTCGAAGCAGACTTCGGCAAGATCAGCGAGCCCGGCTACTATGCCGTTTACCCCTCGTTGTATACGCCTGACGGCAAGTTGATCATGAACTATCCCGCCGATGGCTTCTCAGTCGTGCAGGGAGCGGCCGAGCAAAAGCATAGACTGGACAAGAAAAAACTATGGAACAACGACTATTACGCTTTGGCTGACGGGGACAAGAGCTTCAAGCAGGAAGGCGGGTATTTCTCCTGGCTGGAACGGATGGGTATCTACCAAAGCTATGGCAGCTATCCAGGCTTCGATCCGCAGTATCGGGTGAAATGGGAGCGGGCGAAACAACTCGGTTTGGTCTTGTTCGCCGATTCCTCGGGCGATAGCGCCTGGCTGAATGACAATCCGGCAGACGGCCAGAACTTCATCAATACGGCAGCCCCATTTACCAAGTTTTTTAAATCGACCAACGAGATCGACATTCGCTCGGATTCCGAATGGCAAAAATTGCGCGAACCCGCACATTGGGTGCAACGCGCCAAGTGGGAATACGAACAGGCGCACAAGCAGCGTGGCGACGCCCATTATGTCGGCGGCAGTCTGGTGCGGCCGAGCGACAAGGAGGGGGCAGGGCAGTGGTTCAAACAGGTGTTGGAGCTAGGCCTGGATCATTATCAGGACGCCTGGGACGTCCACGCCTATCCCCAAAAAGTCCCACAGTTTGGAGGCCCCATCGGCAACGGCGAAAGCGAGGATGAGCGTGGCGTGCTGGCCGCTTACGCCAGCCTGGGCAGGAAAAATAGCCTGCCTTTCTGGCTGGGCGAGACCGGCGCCAAGGCTATGCATGGTTTGACCGGACGCCGCTGGCAGGCCGAACAGGTCGCGAAAATGATCGCCTGGGTCAATAGCCGTAGCGACTACCTGGGTATAGCTTTCTGCATAGGTCACGAATACGACTTGGCCTATGGCCGGATCTGGGACTACTCGATGGGCCACAAGCCCGGCGAGGCGGCCATATATACCGCTGGCGCCTTGATCGACGGCTTGCCTTATCAAGCTTTCGACGCCAAGGACGCCAATATCCAGGCGGCTTACTTCGGCGAAACTTTCATGATTTGGCGTACCGATGAGGCGGTCGGCAATTGGCGGCTTAAGCTTGTTCCCGGCAAACTCTGGGTGCTTGTGGATGTCGTAGGACACATCCAGGAACTGGCAGTTGATGCCTCGGGATACGCGAACATACCCATCTCCGTCAGTCCAGTTTATGTGCTTGCGCGCTCAGACTATGAAAGGTTGACCCGATATTGAAGCTGATCGATTAGGTTCACGCGGGGCGATCCCGCTCAGCGTGAACCTTCCGAAAATTCTTCCCATTCTCATCTAATCTTAATCAAACCTACAGGTTTCCCCTCATCTGGTTTCTGTATTCTTTACCCATCGAAGCGATTGGCGCATAACGCCGGTCGCGATAACTTTGGGGATGAACGGTTTTCACCGTTCGTTATTGAACATAGACAGAATAGGGGTTTAACGAATATGCCACTCGGTTTAGGTAACATCTTCAACGGACTCTTCAAGCAATATGGACACACGGTAATCCTGTTGCTGCGGTTTATCGACATAGCCATGCTAATTGGCGCCGCTTGGGTTTCCCATTATTTCTGGCTACGCCAGATAGTCATCGACCAGGATTACCGGATAGTCATCGCCCTTGGTATCTTGGCGGCCATTATCTTTTTTGAAATCGGCCAGGTTTACCGTCCCTGGCGGAATGATGCGATGCGCGGGGAAATTGCGCGTATCGTCAGGGCTTGGGTATCCGCCATCGTGTCGGTTATTTCCATTGTTGCGCTGGTTCGTTTGCATTTCTGGTTCGGCTCCAGTTATCGCTGGATCGTCACCTGGTGGGTGCTGGGATTGTTATTCGTCCTCACCGCCCGTAGTCTGCTATCCCATTTATTGCAATGGTTACGTTCCCGCGGCTGGTCTCAAGGCCGTATCGTCATGGTCGGATTGAATCAGATGGCCGTTGCGGTTAGCAGACAGTTGAGTCATTCATCTTGGGCCGGTTTGCAAGTCATTGGTTACGTCGATGATCCATCCGAAAATCGGCGCACGGTGGGCGATTTATCGCTGCCGCGGCTCGGGGATTTGGATGACCTCGCTGCCATCGTCACCAAGGAAGCCATTGACGAAGTATGGATTGCGTTTCCCGGTGAATCGCTGGTCGAACGCGCCCAGTATCAACTGCGGCATCTGCCGGTCAGTATCCGTTTGGTTATCGACTGTTTTGATTTCAAGCAGAGTAAATTTCTCAGTTTGAACACGGTGGCAGGTATCCCGACCCTGGATTTCTCGGTCTCTCCGTTGCATGGCGTTAACCGCTATATCAAGGAGATCGTGGATAGATTGTTTGCGTTTATCCTGTTGATACTGATCAGTCCGTTACTGTTACTGATCGCAATCGGCGTCAAGCTGAGTTCGCCAGGCCCGGTGTTTTATCGGCAAGAACGGATTGGCTGGAACAACCGTTCGTTCAACATGCTGAAGTTCCGCTCGATGCCGGTGGATGCCGAAGCCAAAACCGGTGCGGTTTGGTCTAAGCCTGGCGAAAAACGGGCTACCCGGTTTGGCGGTTTCTTGCGTAAAACCAGCCTTGACGAATTGCCGCAACTGATCAATGTGCTTAAGGGCGACATGTCCCTGGTCGGGCCTAGGCCGGAGCGCCCGAATTTTGTCGAAGTATTCAAGGATCAGGTGCCGAATTACATGAAAAAGCACATGGTCAAGGCCGGCATCACCGGCTGGGCTCAAGTGAACGGTTGGCGCGGAGACACCGACTTGAATCGGCGCATCGAACACGATTTGTATTACATCCAGCATTGGTCGGTATGGTTCGATCTGGAAATTGCATTGCGCACGGTGCTGACCGGTTTTATCCATAAAAA
>CAZAUB010000017.1:8979-16593 GCA_964488195.1 uncultured Methylobacter sp.
AGCCGAAAACAACTTATCGGAGCTGGAAGTGCCGGTGATGAAGAATGGCAAGATGGTCAAGGAAAAAACCAAGATTGTCCCGATTACCGCAGATTTGATCATCGAGCGTGAAAACTCGCGGCAGCAGGCGGTCAATAATCTCCCGCCGGTGGATATTAGCCAGACTGCCTATAAAATCGGCCCGCACGACAGATTGCAGATTACGGTTTGGGAACACCCTGAGTTGAACGATCCCGGCGGCGAAAAAATTAACCCCGATTTGGCTGGCAAAGTGGTTGGGGACGATGGTGAACTTTTTTACCCGTACGTGGGCAATATTCAGGTGGCCGGGAAAACCGTCAGCGAGGTCAGGACGCTGTTGACCCGCGAGCTTTCCAAATATTTCAAGAAGGTCAAACTCGATATACGCGTGCTGTCTTTCCAGAGTCATCGGGCGGCCATCGTCGGCGAAGTTAAAACGCCGGGCATTCAGTCCATGACCGAAACGCCGTTGACTGTTGCCGAAGCGATCAGCCGTGCGGGCGGGGTAAATCCGGATGCCGATATGAGCAATGTGGCACTGGCTCGCGATGGCAAACTCTACAAGATCGATGTACTGGCGCTGTACGAAAAGGGCGGCTCTACCCAAAACCTGCTGCTCAAGGACGGCGACGTGCTGAATATCCCCGACCGCAAGGATAGCAAAGTGTTGGTGATGGGCGAAGTCGGCAGACAGCAGGCCCTGCAAATCAACAAAGGTAAGATGTCGCTCTCGCAAGCCCTGGCGGAAGCTTATGGTGTCGACTTCAATACCTCCAGGCCGGGAGAGATTTATGTGATTCGGCCGGGCGATTTAAATCCCGAGATTTTTCAGTTGAATGCGGAATCCGTCGATGCGCTGATTCTGGCGGATCAGTTTGCTTTGCAAGCGCACGATACCGTGTTCGTGGGCACCGCAGGCGTGACTCAATGGTCCAGGGTCTTGAATCAAATCCTGCCGGGATCCTTTACATCGATGATGTCGCAAGCCGCCATGATGGGGATCTAATGGAGCAAGGTTAAAGGTTAAAGGTTAAAGGCTAAGGGCTAAAGAGGTTTTGCATTTTTTGTCTTTCGCCTTTTGCCTTTCGCCTCTCATCCACTTTTCACACGATTGAGATATGAAAGACTATGTATTCACAGAATGAAGCTACTATACAGCTCCCGCCGCTGAATCCGTCCCGGATCGAGGAGCATGGCGTCAGCATCCGCGATTATGTCGATCTGCTGATCGAAGGCAGAAAGATCATTCTGCTGACGCTGCTGTCGGTGCTGCTGGTGACGGTGGTCTATTTGGTGCTGGCTCCACGCACCTACAAGGCTGACGCGCTGTTACGGATCGACAAGAACAAGGCCCTGCTCGCCGCTCCGTTGCGTAGCGAGGCGAACAGATCCCCGACTGAAGCCGATAATCCACGCGCACAGCGTGAGGTGGAAATCCTCCGCTCCCGTTCGGTGCTCGGCAAGGTGGTGGAGGATCTGAACCTGGTGGTGGAATATTCACCGTATTATTTTCCCATTATCGGAGAGACGTTGGCTCGCCGACATGATGCCCATGACGGGATTGCAAGTTCATGGTGGGGGTTCGGCCGTTGGGCCTGGGGCGGCGAAAAGTTGAAGATCGCTACTTTCAATGTGCCGGATCGTTATCTGGACAAAGAGTTCACGCTGATTGCCCTGGAAGAAGGTCGCTTTCGCTTGCTAGGGCCTAAGGATGAAACCTTAGCCGAAGGGCAGCTAGGCGAAACCGTTAAAGCCGACATCGGCGAGGCTACGCCTGTGGTTATTAAGCTCGCAGAACTCGAGGCTCATCCCGGCGCCCATTTTGAGTTGACCAGGAAAACCTCGTTGGCAGCCATCGAAATCTTGCAAAAGGCTTTTTCCGTCAAGGAGGTTTCCAAGGATACCGATATTCTCAGCGTCGAACTTAAAGGTCATAACCCGGAGCAACTCGCTAAATCAGTCAACGACATCGCCACCATTTATGTTAACGCGACAGTCAATTGGGAGTCTGCGGAAGCCTCGCAAAAGTTGGGTTTCCTGGAAAGTCAGTTGCCCATTGTTAAGGATCGCCTGGAAAAGGCGGAGCAGGGCTTGAGCGCCTACAGGCAAGAGCATGGTGCGGTCGACATATCCGCCGAGGCCGAAATACTGCTCAAACAGGCCGCCGAAATGGAGACATTAGGCATTCAACTCAAACAAAAGTACGAAGAGCAGAATCAACACCTGGAGGCCGCTCATCCGGATATGATCGCCACCAAGGGTCAAATCAAACGCATCGACCAAAAGCTGGCGGGTTTAGAGAAACGGATTAAAGATTTGCCGCGCACTCAGCAGAACATGGTGAGCCTGTCGCGGGATGTGCAGGTCAACACCGAGCTTTACACCTCGCTGCTGAATAGCGCCCAGGAACAGCGCATTGCCGCTGCAGGTTCCTTGGGCAACTCACGCATCGTCGATTTTGCCGTAACCCCGGAAAAACCGTATTGGCCAAAACCCGGTCTGTTACTAGCCATTGCTACATTGCTGGGGTTGAGCGCGGGATCGGCCTTGGTATTCATGAGACACTCCTTGCAGCGCCACGACAATTACCCGGCCTTGTTGGAATATCAGGTGGGCTTGCCGCTTTATGCCGCCATCCCGCATAGCAAGAAGCAGCGCCGGTTGTCACGTCTGATCGATCAGGGCAGGGATCGTCAATCCGGCATCCTGGTTAGCCAGGAGCCGCTCGATATTTCAGTGGAATCGCTACGCGGTCTGCGCACCACTCTGGAAGCCACTATGGCTACCGATGCCAGCAAAGTTATCATGGTCAGCAGTCCTGCACCCGGCATGGGTAAATCCTTTGTCAGCACTAATCTTTCCGCATTGTTGGCGAGTATTAAAAAACGCGTGTTGATCATTGATGCCGACATGCGCAACGGTCGGCTACACGAAACGTTTTCCGTTAACAAGCAACCGGGGCTTTCCGACCTGTTGGCTGGTAGGGCTACGCTAGGCGAGGTTATTATCAGCCTGCCCGATGTAGGCGTGGATTTGATACCGCGGGGAAGCATGGCGCTGAACCCGGCTGAATTGCTGGTCCTTGGTAATCTGGCGGAGACGCTTGAGCAGTTGAAGAGTTTTTATAACCATATCGTGATCGATTCGCCGCCGATTTTAGGGGCCACCGACGCCGCGATCATGGGCAAGCACGCTGACGCCACTTTTCTGGTGGTCAAGGAAGGCCGCTACACGGCGCAGGAATTGGAGGTTAGTTTCAGGCGTTTCCAACAGGTCGGTGTGAAACCGAATGGCTTCATTATCAACGATATGAAAGAGGGGTCATCGTATTACCCTTATTACGGCTACGCCTACCACCGTACCGATATGGAGTCCAATATCCCGTCGGCATTTATGGCCGGGTATCAGGCGGTGGGCGACTGGTTAGGAAAACACCAGGATCGTGACTATCTGCTTGCAGCAGAATCTGTGGAACAGGTAGACGGCGAGGCACAGGCGTAACATGGAAATACGCTTCGAAAAAGACTTGCCGGTTCTGCTGTTCGCGCTGGTTAGCGCATCGACGCTGGCTTCTTTGCCGCAGGTCGAGTCGGCCTGGACCGGGGTGAAGGAGGTCTAT
The DNA here is from genome assembly GCA_964488195.1 of uncultured Methylobacter sp. Lineage (GTDB taxonomy): Bacteria > Pseudomonadota > Gammaproteobacteria > Methylococcales > Methylomonadaceae > Methylobacter_A. The sequence continues at coordinate 12,620 of CAZAUB010000017.1, forward strand.
GGCGAGCAGGATTTCGGTTTGCGTATCCTGCGCGAGGCGATGCTGGCGGTGCTGGTGGCTTACGGTTTTTTTGAACCGCGCTTGCGGCGCGGGGCATTATCTAGCGCAGTGTTAGCTTTTTTGGGCGTTGTCATCACTTACGTGTTTTTTGAGGTTGGTTATGCGCTGTATCTGGGCTTGCCGTTGGTGGTGCCGATGGCGGGCCTGCGCGTTTTCGAATACCTGCCGCTGGCATTGATCGGATTTGCAACCAGCCGATTGGGCGCGGGCGAGTTTGTTATCAATCGGTTCGCACATTATCTTCGTTATTACATCGCTGTTCAGGCCGTGTTGGCGATAGCCCAGGCGTTGTGGGCGCCGCCTTTGTTCGGCGTGTCATTCTTTGGCGGCGGACGGCCGTTCGGCACTTTTGTCAGTCCCAACCTGTTTGGCGCAACCATGGCGACTTGCGCGCTGCTGTTCTCGCTGGTTCCGGCTATGGGGAAGTGGGTGGCCGTCAGCGTATTTTTGGCCTTGCTGAGCGGTTCACGAACTGCGTTCATCAGTTCTTTGCTGGTGGTTTATTTTCAGGTTTATGCGGTGCTCCGCCCCCGCGATCGCTGGGCTTTGGTCATGCCTGCGCCGATACTTGCGGTGGGTGCGCTGTTGCTGGCGTCCAGTCCTTTGCTCAGCGGCCGGGATGACGCTGATCCAACTCAAGACGGCCGTATAGATTTGTGGCAGCGGGTGTTTTCTGAACAGGTACACGGGCCTGCAGATTTGCTGTTCGGTTGGGGCCTGGGACTGAGTTCCAACACTATCAATGTTCTCTATGGCGCAGAACATTTTAAGGGGCAATTCGATTCTGACAGCCTTTATTTATATCTGCTGAACGGTTATGGCCTGATTGGTCTTCTGGCGTATTTATTCTTTCTATGGACTACGACAAGGATGTCTGTCCATCCCAACAAGGGATTAGTGGTGATGTTCATCTTCGTTGCCGGGCTGACATTCAACATGTGGGAGTATTTTCCGCAAAACGCGATGCTGATGTATCTCTGGGGAATGGTATTAGGCAGCGGCTATCAGTCGGCTTCGTCCTCATCGCAAGCTAGCCCGATAGCATCGGGTTTGTATTCCTGACTATTGGAGTGCAGGCTTCGCCTGCAAGCACAAGCAAAGCTTGCACTCCTGTGCAGATGTGACTAAACGAAATGCAGCATGAGTTGTGTTCAATACTTAACGATTACATAGCCAAGAATTAAAACCATGATAGGACTATTTAAACAAAGGCAATTATTCGGTGACGCGTTTTGGGCGCTGTTTGGGCAACTGGTGTCCGCCTGTGCATTGTTAGCAGGCACTCGAGTCCTCACCGAACTGGTAACGCCCGATATATACGGACAAGTCGCTTTGTTGAATGGTTTTGTGGCGCTGGGCGTTGCTGTGTTCTCCTACCCTTTCATTTGCGCCGGCATGAGGATATTGCCGGAGTGTCTAAATAAAGGGGAGCATGCCGCTTTATATCAGGTTGTGGCTAGCCTGACTGCAAGATCAACGGCTTTGGCGATAGTTCTGCTGGTGCTGGGTGGCGCGACATATAGCTACCTTGGGCAGGCCAATAGTTTGCCGTTTATGCTGGCAGGCGTTCTTTTGATAGTAACAGTTCGGCGCGAACTGGGCATTCAGTTACTGATCGGTGAGCGTAAACAACGCGGCGCAAGTCTGTGGCAGACCAGTGATAGTGTCCTGCGCCCATTGTTGGCAATCTCGCTGGTTTGGTGGGGCGGCCAAAAGGTGGAGTGGGTGTTGCTGGGTTACATCGTGGCAAGCATGGCCTCGAATACGGTTTGGTCGTTAGTGTCAGGCACTAAGCCTGACAAAAACAAGCGCCCCATTATTATCCGCAATTTCAGGTCTGAAGTGTGGGCCTATGCCTTGCCGCTAATCCCGATGGAATTGATATTTTGGGTTAATGGCTTAGGTGATCGGTATGTGATCGGCTATTTGATGACGGCTGCGGAGGTGGGTTTATATGCAGCTACTTACATGATAATCAACGAGGCGTTTAATCGTAGTGCAATGGTTTTGTTACGTACCTTCCAGCCGGTTTATTTTCAGGCCTGTTCCCAAAACCGGAACAAGGAAGGATTCAAGATCTTATGGCTATGGATAGGATGTGTTGTGGCTGTTGGGGTCGTCGGTGTGTCGCTATTGCTGATGACCAAGGACTGGGTGGCAACGGTGGCGCTCGCAAAATCTTATCATTCGGCGGTTGAGTTGATGCCTGCGATAGCTGTGGGATGTGCGCTGCATGCGGTGGGAACCGTGGTGGCTCAACCGCTGCTGGCAAATAAGCGGACACGGTTGCTTTTGTTGGGGCGGATATGCGGAGCGGTGGCGGCGGCTATCAGCATCCCATTGATGGTGAAAAACTACGGTTTGCCCGGGGCTGCCATGGCCAATCCCATTTATTTCGGTATTGAGGCGTTGGTTTTGGCAATGCTGGCTAAGCCTTGGCGGATCGTCAGCTTTGATGATAACGAACAGGTGGAACAGGAAGTCTCAAACCGCAGGGTTACGGTTTGACAGTTTCGTAGGTCGGGTTAGGCGTTAGCCGTAACCCGACGTGTCGGCAGATAGATAGAATATTTTTTAAACCAACTTCTTAGTTATCAACGAGGAATACGAGGGAAATACGATGATGTACGCATCAGCAGCTTCAGAAATGTATGGCGATATTTTACGCGAATGTGTGGCCTGTAGGGCCGAGAAAATAAGATATTGGCGTCAGAAAAACTTCCACTATACCCAAAGTGCCAGCCACAAGGAGTTCCATATCTATCGCTGCGAAAGCTGTGGAACCGGGTTCTTAAATCGGCCTCCGGCTATGCAATGGTTGCAGTCCATTTATCAATACTCAGGTCAAGCGCTGACCCAAGCGATAACGTTAAAGGAAGTGTTGGCTAGGGAAGCCGAGTTTCCAAACTGCAAGGTGGATGCCGAGCGCATGAGTCAGCAAGCCCATCTGTTCAACAACTCGGGCAATGATCGGGCTCTCGATATTGGCTCTGGCTTCGGTTTTTACACGCAAGCGCTCAGAAAATCGGGTTATCGGACAGTCAGTATCAATCCCGGCAAATACGAAAACGAAGTGTTCAGAAACATGAATGGCGATGAGCCCCTTGGGGTGATGTTTGAAGATTACCAATCATCCGAACCATTTGGCGTAGTGATGATGTCGCAGGTATTGGAGCATCTGCTCGAACCGGATCACGCGATAAGCAAGGTGTCCGGACTGCTGGCGTCGGGTGGTGTTTTGGCTTGCGCCGTACCTAATTACAATTCGTTTTTAGTCAAGCTGCTGGGCACCAAGGATAACGCTTGTTTGTGGGTGCCGGAGCATGTCAATTTCTTTTCTGAGCATGGCCTAAAAGCGTTGGTGGAGAGAAATGGCTTCCGTGTCGCTAAGGTGGAGCAAATAACCCGGATCCCATTCAACGCGGTATCCAAAAGGCTACGGCTCAAAGGAAGACCGGCTGCCGTTGTCGACGGCTTGGTTAAGTATTTGCAGACCCCGTTTGCCGGTTTGATGCATTTCTTCGGCCTGGGTATCTATATCAATTTATATGCGGTTAAAAAATAGAAAAAGGCGAAGGGCGAAAGGCGAAGGGCAAAAAAGACCGTCTACCGTTTTATTTTGCACCCTGACTCTTAGCCTTTAGCCCTTCGCCTTTTGCCTTATTTCTAAATTATAAAGTTAAGAAAAAGTTATCTATGTTAACCATTGTTATTTTAACCAAAAACGAGCAAGCCAACCTGCCGGGTTGCTTGGCGGCTATCCCTGAGCGCTATCCGATTGTGATTGTGGACTCGGGAAGCACCGATAATACTGTCACCATCGCCAATAGCCGAGGTTGCAGAATTTATACGAATCCATGGCCCGGCTTTGCCGAGCAACGCAACTTTGCGATCAAGCAATGCGATATAAGTAC
>CAZAUB010000018.1:0-16288 GCA_964488195.1 uncultured Methylobacter sp.
CCCTGCCGGGATGACGTACTTGAAAATACTTGTGTATAAAGATGAGTGCTCCGGCGTGGGAATGCAGTCTGCAACGCTCCAGCGTTGCTTGTTGTGACTTTGGAACGTCCTAACCGCATCCTGTCAGCTTGTGCTTTGTACCTTGAATATCTAATCATGAGTGCCTGCCGCCAGCCAGTGCCCGGTAAAGATTGATGCGATAGTCGATAAGCTGTTGCTGAGCCAGCAAGCGGCTGCGCTCAAGGGTTTGTTGGCTGAGCAACGCCGATAATACCCGCAGAAAATCCATGGCTCCGTAAACATAACGCGAACGAATCTGGGCACTGGCCTGTTGGGATAATTGCACTTGCTTGTCGAGATTCATCGCAAACTGGTATTGCTGGTGTTCCTGAATCAGCGCGTTTTCAACTTCCTGAACTGCATTGAGCAGAGCGGTTGCGTAATTATTCAAGGCTTCGGCAGATACTGCCTGGTTGCGTTCAACTTCGGCGATACGGCGACCGCCATCGACTAACGGCATGACTAAATTACCGGCAATCGTCGCCATCCAGTTATTGAACAGCGATTGCAAATTCGGTGTGCTGGTGTCGACTCCTGCGGACAAGCTGAGCCTGGGGAATCGGTCGGCAATGGCTGAGGCTACCCGCTGGTCGGCTGCCTGAATCCGAAAATAAGCCTTGCGCAAATCAGGCCTGCGCTGCATCAAATCGGCGCTTAAACCGGTATCAGGTATTGGCGGTAAAACCGGGAAGCTATCTTGTTCCGGCATGGCAACGGTGCCGGGCGATTTGCCGATTAGTATAGCCAGTTGGTTTTCCAGAACCTTGATGTTGGCGATAACGATCAGCCGGTTGCCGATCACAAATTCCAGTAACTGGTTTTGCTGGAAGACATCGGCGGCGGTCGCTTGCCCGAGCCGGAATCGGGTCGTTACCATCGTAACGTAATCACGGTTAATTTTAATCTGGCTGTCGAGCAGTTTTAACTGCTGACGCTGTTCGATCAGCTTATACCAAACACTGGCACAACCAGCTGACACCGAAATGGCGGCGCTGGCAATGTCTTCCTCAGCGGCTAGCGTGTCCAGTTCCGCCGCATGAATATTGGCGCGAATACGGCCCCATAAATCCAGCTCGTAACTCGCTGCCAGCCCCAAAGTAAAATTATTGAGTGAGCTGGTGTCGGTGTTTTTTTGTGCCGCGCCGAAACTGCCGTTGATTGCGGGGATCAGGTCGGCACCGCTTTTTTTGGCGACGGCTTGAGCTTGTTCCAGCCGATTAAATGCCGCAAGTAGCGTGAAATTTTCATTCAGCGCCTGATCGATCAATTGGTTAAGCGCGGCATCATTAAAGGTAAGCCACCATCGATCGGGGGCTTTAGTGTATCCGGTGACTGAAAATTTTTCCGGCAAATTAACTGGTGCAGGAACGTCTTTAATGTCAACGGAGCAGGCGGTCGAGATAGACAGTAACAGCAATAAGGCAGATTTTGCGTAAGTCACCCTGTGTTACTCCGGCCGGTTGTCATGTTTAATGGCGGCGATACCTGCCAGCGAAAACCTCACCACATGCTCGGCAAAAGCTACGGCGTCTTTTAAGTCCATCACATAGCGGCGGGTTTCATCGTTTAACTTCATGTGTTTAACTTTTAGCAAGTGAAAGCATTGTCCGATGATGCTGGCGTGACAAAACTGGATTTGCTTATCAGTTGCATTTTGCCCCAACAATTCTTTGATTAGCGCAATCAAGGCTTGGCGTTCCGGGTTGATTTCCTGCTCCATGATTTTTTGCAACAGACTGGTCTGTTGTGCCATTTCCTTGTGAACGATGGCAAAAAAACTGGAGTCGGGATCGGCGATTCGGGCAATCAATGATTTGATGCGCCCGGCGAGACGCACTTCGGCGGAGGTCTTGGGATCGATGCCGCCGTCAGAGGGATGGTTGCGCAAGTCTTCCTGAAAAGCATGACGCCAGGCTTCCAGGTACAGGTTTTCCTTGTCGCCGAAATGATAATTGACTGAGGCGATATTGGTTTCGGCCAGCTCGCAGATTTCCGCGATGGTTGCATCCTGATAACCTTTTTTGGCAAAAATCCGGCTGGCAGTGACGAGCAAGCGCTGGCGGGTTTTTAACGGCGCTGCAATCTTGTTGGGCATGAAGGGAATCTAATGTATATTTCAAATGGACATTTGAAATATACATTAGAAAAATTATTTTAACAATAGTCACTACGAAATACGACTATCGATGCAATCCAGTCATTTAAGCGCAAAGTCCGAATATTCAACCAATGATACCAATCCCAATAAATTCTTATATCGAGGCGGATTCGCCGGGCTACTTTTGCTCCGGGAATTGATTTTGGGATACAGGTTTCGCCGGAACATTTTGGCGGGGGCGAGGCACATGCGGATTTGCAGGTTGCGCCCAAGGGCGGTCATCCACACCTTCCGGCTTAAGCTTGTTGAAATGGTATTCATAGGCGGAATCACCGTCCGTGAAATAAGGATGATCCGATAGCGGTTTGGCGACCCGACTGCTGACCGATGCGGCTTCCGTCGGCGCCATCATGACGTGCGGCGTGATCAGAAGCACCAGCTCGGTTTTTTTCTTGTCACGTATCTCACGGCTGAACAGCGCACCCAGATAGGGAATATCGCCCAGCAACGGTACTTTCTGGATGTCGTTGGTTACGGTGGTGCGGATCATACCGCCGATGGCGACGGTCATGCCATCCTTCGCCACCACGGTGGCGTTGAGGTTGGCGGTATTGACCGAGTCGATGAGAAACTCCTTGGTTTCGCCATTGCTATCGGAGACGGGAAGGCTGGTGCTCTTCGGCAGCACCGATGAAGAGTCCTGCTGCACGCTCAGACTGACGGTGCGGTCGGCGTTGATCTTGGGCAGGATGCGTAGCGTATTGCCGACGTTGCGCACTTCGGTCTGCGCATTGATGAAGCTGGTGGTCTGTCCGTTGATGGACGTGATGGTGTTAGTATTAACACCAGTCACGATCACCCGCTCCTCGCCGATGAAGAGCTGCGCTGGCCGGTTGTTGGAGGCCATCAGCATGGGCGTGGCCAGCACATCGACGCGGTTCTCCCTGGACAGCAGCTCGATGTTGGCTTTCAGGTGGTCGTCGAGAAACTGATAAACCAGAGTCGGGCCACTCAGTTGGGCGAAGTTGCCCAGCCCGAAGGTGGTTTTGCCGTCCTCCAGCTTGATGTCGAATATGGAGTGGAACGAATCGCCCAGGGTCAGATCAAGCACCTTCATTTCCAGCAGCACTTCCGAGGTCGGTTTATCCAACTGTTCGATGAGCATGGCGATATTGTCCATCGCCTCCAGATCGCCGGTACGTACCGCCACCATGTTCTGGTCGGGAACGACGACGATAAAAATGTCTTGCTCCTGTCGGCTGATGCCTTTCAACTGCTCCGAAGAAACCTCTCCCTGCTTTCCTCCGCGTTGCTCCAGGGCATCGATCTGATCCACGGTGAGTTTTTCATCGAACATTCGCCTGGACTGCCCGCCGCTGCCCCCACCACCAGAAGTTTGGCTTTGCCCCCCGGCAAAATTGCTTCCGGTTTGCTGGGAAGAATTTCCGCTGCTTGATGTTGTATCCCTGGAAAACTGCCCGCTGCTCCCGCCCTGTCCGCCAGCGCCTCCCTGCCCGCCGCCCAGGGTCGCCAGCGTATCGCCGGACTGGGCTTGCGAGTAGTTGACCCGGTCGCCGTAAAGATCGCGGATGGCGGTGGAGATGCTGACAGGATTGGGATAAAGCAGCTGGAAGATGCGGGTCTTCTCCTCGCGAAACACCACCAGATCCTTTTGATACTCCTCGGTGGTCATCAATCGGTACACGTTGGCTGCCGGGTCGTGGCGATACCACAGGCCGCCGACCTTGCTGATGATCTCCATCGCCTGGCGTGCCGAGACATTGTGCAGGTACAGCGTCACCCGTTTGAGCGCCGCCTCGTTGGTGGCGACGATATTAAGTCCTGAGGCTTCCGCGATGATACGCACCACGTCGCCGATCTGGGCGTCCTTGAACTCCATGTTGATGTTCTTCACATCAGCCTTGCCCCCGAACGGCTGCGCCGGAACAGGCAAGGACAAAACACTCAGGAGCAGCGCCAATACAAACCGGCAGGACAGCCTGTTTGCACGCAAAGCGCCCGAAGCCTGTCCTGAGCTTTGTCGAGGGGGGGGTGGCACAGGGTTCTGCCGCATAAATATACCAATCATTGTCTTCATCTCACTACGATAATTTCTGCCAGCGTTCCCATCTTGACCATCAGGCTCAAGCGGTCGATTTTTTCGATTTTTATGACGGTGTTCTGCCCTTGCCGGTTAAGGCTGAGGGTATCGCCTTCCCGCACCAGGTAAACGCCGTGCCCTTCCACATCGAGCAAAGCCAGCCCGCCGCTGACGATGCCTCTCATGACAAGCGTCGGCGCTTGCGCGTTTTGCAGCGGCGTGAACTGTACCCCTCCCTGATTGTGCGCCTGCGCTTTCTGCTGCATGAAATAGCTGATTTGGAAGGGATCAGTGCGGAGTTGCGGGATGGTGGCCTGACCGGATAAATCCGCCTGGAGCGGATTTGCACGCGATGCGCCCGAAGGGGGGGCGGCAGAGACAGTCAGACCTGACTCATCCAGAGGCGCAGGTATGGTCTCCGGCTTTTGCGGCGCTGGAGGGGTGTTTCCATCCGGGTAATCGGCGGCGAACAAGACCAGCGGGAAACCGCTCACCAGCAGCGTAAAGAGGATTTGAGAGGTGCGAAATCGCTTCATGGTTAGGCCGTCAAACCGAAAAGTGCCTGGAAAAAGGCGTAATAGACATAGCCGACCATGCCGCCAATGAGTAGTGTCAGCGTCGGTTCGATCATCGCCGTCAGCCGTTTGATTTGTAGCGCCAGCTCGCGTTGGTAGTAATTGCCCAACTCTCGCAACACGGTATCCAGAGTGCCGGTGCGCTCGCCTATGGCGATCAATTGTGATACCAGCTTAGGCAACAGCGGACTCTGCAAACCGGAAGCCACGTCACGTCCGGCCAGAATATGCGCCTGCGTTGCCTCCACTACCCCTGCGATGGCCTTGTTCGGGATCAGCGCGGCGGCGATTTTCAGGGATTCCAGTACTGTTACGCCGCTTTTGAGCAGAATCGCCAACGACCAGCTAAGCTGCGTGACCGAGGCCGTTTGCAGACTGTGACCGATCTTGGGGAGCTTGAGCAGGACGCGGTCGATTAATAGCCGTCCCTGCGGACGGCTGTAGGCGACAGCGAGCATAACAACCAGCGCCGCCAGCACAATGACAATCAGCAAGCCCCATTGCTGGACAAATTTCGACAAATCGAGCAGATTCTGGGTGGCGGGCGGCAGAGCGTTACCTTTTTTTTCCAAAAACTTGGCCATCTTGGGGATGATGCCGACCACCAGAAATCCCGATACGCCGATCGAGGCCACTACCACGATACAGGGATATATCAGGGCGGTTATCAGGTTGCGCTTGAGATCCGCCTTGCGGTCAAGGTCTTCGGCGATGCGCTCCAGGATTTGATCCATCTCGCCGCTGGCCTCCGCGCTCTTGACCAATTGCACTGCCAGCTGCGAAAAAATGGTTTTCTCCACCGCCATCGCCTCCGACAACCGCTCGCCGCGCCTGACCGCTAGTTCGATGCGCCGGATGGCGGCGGCAAGGCATCCGCTGTTGGTGATCGTCTGCGCCATGTCCAGCGCCTCCAACATCGGCAAACCGGAGCGCAGCATCAGCGCCATCTGCTGAAAGAAAAGCACCAGATCCTGGGTTCCGACCGACCGCTGTTCCCGTAGCCACGCCAGCACATCTCCATTGCTGCGGTCGGGCGTTGCCGCTTCGTTGCGGATCGTCACCACATACAGCCCCTTACCCCGCAACAGCTGGGCGGCAGCACGCTGGCTGTCGGCTTCGATGTTACCGGACTGCTCGAAGCCCTGGGCATCCAGGGCGGCATATTGAAAAAGTGTCATGTCTGCGTAGCGTTCAATGGTGGATGATCGTAGTGCGGTTTCGCGATAGCAAACCGCCACACACGCGCAACGCCGACATCAGCCTGTCGCAGTTGCGGTGGATTGCCTCGGCAACCGCTCCATGCGTTGCTCTACCTCCTGCATCCATGCAGTCGTGGCACCGAATCCACCCTACACTGTATTGATATGTAGTCATCTTGGTTCAGCTTCCAAAGTAGATTTAGGCGGGAATGCACGGGAAGTCTCTGACATGGGCTTGCCAACCGCGCGCAATACTTCGTCCAGGCTGGTGACGCCCGCAATCACCTTGTCCCGACCGTCGTCCCAGAGAGTGACGTAATCCTTGGCCTGGGCGATCAAGGCACCTTCGCTTCCGCCTTCGGCGATGGTATGAGCCAGTCCCTCGTCGATCCACAGCGTCTCGAACAGACCGATGCGTCCTCGATAACCCGTGCCGGTACAGACCGGACAACCTGATGGCTCATACAGTTGGAGCGCGCTTTCGTCCGCCTCAAGCAGCGCCTTTTCTTGCTCGTCCGCCGACCGGGCTTTTTTGCAGTGGGAACAGAGCCTGCGCACCAGCCGCTGAGCGATGACCGCCACCAGGGTGGAAGCAATGAGAAAACGCTCGGCGCCGATGTCGCACAAACGGGTAACGGCGGAAACGGCGGAATTGGTGTGCAGGGTGGAAAACACCATGTGGCCGGTAAGTGCGGCCTTGAGCGCCACATCCGTCGTTTCCGGGTCGCGGATCTCGCCCACCATAATGACATCCGGATCATGCCGCAAAAATCCCCGCAAGGCCCCGGCAAAGCTCATCTTGCTGCCCACCTGTACCTGAGAGATGCCGTCAATAACTTTTTCGATGGGGTCTTCCACCGTCAGTACATTGATATCCGGCGACACGATTTCCTGCAAGGCGGCATAGAGCGTGGTGGACTTGCCGCTGCCGGTGGGGCCGGTGATCAACACCATGCCGTGAGGCCGGACGATGGCTTCCCGGAACCGCGCCAGCGCCGACTCCCCCATACCCAGCTTGGTCAGGGTCAGATTGGCGGCATCCTGTTCCAGCAGCCGCAACGTGCCGCGCTCGCCCCAGCGCGTCGGCATCGCGGCGACACGGATGTCGAACTCACGGCCTTCCGCCACCTGATGGCTCATGCCGCCATCCTGGGGCAGGCGCTGCTCGGAGATGTCCATACCGGACAGCACCTTGACGCGACTCAGAAGGCTTCCCGCCTCCTCCAGGCTGTAATCGCCGGGGTAATCCGAGAGGCGCCCGTCCACCCGGAAGCGAACCTTCATGCCTTCCTTGCCCGGTGCGAAATGCACGTCCGAGGCTCGGTTTACGTATGCCTGCCTGAGAATTTCGTCCAGCTCAGCTACCGAATCGATCTCCGCCGCCACATCCGCCTCCAATTGTCGGAACGCTGTGCGCAAACGGGCTTCGATGGTATGCGGTTCGGCCACCGCCAGGGTCATGGGCTGGCCGAGAATACGGCTGATCTGCTCGGCGGCGTAGAAATCCTCCGGATCGGCAGTGGCCAGAAAGAAATCATCGCCCTGGCTCCGAACCGGCAAGCAGCGCCGACGTTGCAACAGGGATGGCGGAATGCGGCGGAACAGCGCCTCATCGACCACTAAATCCCTGCTATCGAGGAACGGCAGCCCTTTTTGCGCCGCCAGCGCCTGATACAGGGCAGCGAGCGGAAAACGCCCGTGCAGGGTGATTATTTCAAGCAGATCGCTGCGTTCGCGGCGAGCCTTGATGCGCAGTTCCGCCACAGTTTCCGCGTCGATCAGACCGAATTCCAGGCCTGCGTTGATGAGTACCCCGCTACTGATTGTCATAACTTAGCTACGCAACCTCGTTACTGACGAACCGAACCTGGCCGGCGCCTTGGGTTGTTTGTTCATGTCGTTCATCATAACGCCAGCACCAGTTCCGCACGTAGTCCCCGCGACTGGGCAGCGTTCTTTTGATCCGGGGATTTATTGTTATCAGGCTTGATGGAAAACCGTAGCACATTAACCTCGTGCCTGAGTTCAGGCAGTTCCTTGATGAAGTTTTGGATATGGGGATAGTAGCCCCGTAAAGACAGACTGCGTAGCGGACGAAAGCGGAATGGCTGGGCGCCGACTTGCAAGCGGGTCAATTCCTCTTTGGAGATAATAACAAAATCGGCAAATGAGCCGACATACACGCCGGACGTATCAATGGTTACTCCTTTGGAGCTGGCGAGCGTCAAAATTTCCAGCATCAAGCCTTCCAACGCCTGATTCGAACTCTCGTCCACGCGTTCTTTGAATAAGGCATCAAGTTCTTCCTGCGCCTGCTTGAGGTGTGCGTTTGCCTCCACCAGTTGTTTTTGCGCCGCATCAGGGTCGCCGGAGTTTCTCGGCAAAACGGCGCTGTTGACATTTTTTTCCAGACCGTCCACTTCTTCCGCCAGGGCTTTGATGACGGCCGTTTGTGGCTGGATACGCGCCACAAAGTAAAACGTCGAAAGCAGCACGACCGCAGCGCCCACCAAAAGACCTTTTTCCCGATCGGTGATGCCGCTCATGGGTCAACCTTCCTTTTGTCTGACAACAGAACAAAGCTGAACCGATAGCCAATTAGCCCCAGCGGCCCCTGTTCCTCACTGGTGTCCAGCTCGGCCAGTTTTACCCCAAATGCTTCCAGATCCTTCGCCAGAATCCTCGCATAGCGGTAGACCGCTTCCACGTTCAAGGCGAAGCCCTGGATTTCCACCTGCTGCCAGCCGGTTTCCGCCACGCTCTCCAGCGCCAGTTCATCGTTGATCCGGTCGATCAGTGCGCTCAGCAAGGCATCCATGAAGCGGCTACGCTGACCGAAGGCACGCTCGTACAGTCCCTTGCGCAGGGCGATGCCTTCCAGTTCTGTTTGGGCGGTTTCAAGGCTCTTTTTGGCTTCCTGTTCGGCGCGTAAGGATTGCTCGATGACGTTCTTAGCGGCCTCCAGTTCCTCCTGCCGGACAGACAGAGCCTGGCGTTTTTCCATAAGCGTTTGGTTCTGGAGGTAGCTGTGCAACTCGAAGCCTACCATTACGGCAAGCACCAAGGCCACCGCCGCCCCCATCCAGACGGCGGGGCGCAGGTATACGGGCGGCGGCGGACGGCTTCCGGCCAGCCGCACGGCGGATGCGGACGGAGCCATTCCTAATGCGTGTACCGCTCCGCCGGCCAGAGCCGCCAGCACGGCGTCCGGCGCCTCACAGTCTGCCGGTAACAGCAGCATGTCGCCACCGAGGGTAACAATTTCCCGCTTCAACTCGATGGTCAGCGTTTCGGCCAGGGTTGGCTCCCAATCCTTGCCCGAATACACAGTTATTTGCCGGTCATCCGGTTTGAGCGTCGGTTGGATCAGCAGCAACACCTCGCCGATGGACAGTGCCGTATCGGTAAACTGACGGTAACTCAACTGTGCCAAAGCGCCTTCCTTCTGGCGATAACAAACACCCAAAAGCGGATGCAACTCCAGCGCTACCGACAGGCCGGATAGCGCGACAAACGGGGCGGTCGCTCCCGCCAGCGGGTAAATCCAGAGCACATGCAGCCCCACGCGTTCCAGCGCATCGACCCAGCGCGTTCGAAGCGCCGGACTGATACCGGCGCACAGCCAGGCCGACTGACCGGAATCCCGCCCCGGCCCCACGGCGACGGGATGCCAGCCGATAAGCATGTCGGCGTCGCTCATCTGCAATTCTTCCTGGAGCGCCAGGCATTCCTCCACCTGTTCGTCACTGACGTAGCCCTTTTCGATGGCCAGTTCGCCGAAGCGGGCGGCGGCGAGGCGGCTTCCGCCAGGGGCGCGGGAAGCCGTCTGCACCGCCTTGTGCGCCTCAAGCAGCTCCTGCCGTTGCGCGTCGGCAAGATACCCCCGTCCGGACAGCAGGCTGCCGATAGACCACAGGGCGTTCTGTTGGGCAAATAGCGGTTCCAGCTCCCAGTGGATCATTTCCATCATCTGATCGACAGGCAGCGCCTTGTTCGCCGCTACCGGCAGTTCCAGCACGGCGGGGAGCATACCGGCCGTAAGCAGGATCGCCTGCTTGGGAATGCTGCCGCCTTGCGCCTTGAGGTCGGCAATGATCGCCTCCGCCACGGTTTCAAATTTGAGCGCGCGCGAAGTGGCCAGCGCCTCGATTTCGAGGCGTTGACCGTCCACGCCTCTGATCACCGCCCCGGTCGCGGTACAGCCGTCGGTGGCGATGACCAGAATACGCCCAAGACGCGGCTGCAAACGCTCTTTGAGGGCGTTCAGTTGGGTTTTAAGCTGATCGGTTGATAGCGGTGATTTCATCTTATCTTTATTGATGGCTGGGGGTTAAACCCAATATGATCGGAATAAAACGTAGTTGTTTAGTTGATACCGTACTTGCAACAGCATGGCTTCATCGGATCACCAGTTCGCCGCTAGGTGGGCTCATACCGGCGAAAAAAGTGACTTGTTGGGTAATACGGTTTGAACCGTTATAAGCCGTTTCGCTGCTGCCGTTATGCGCGGTCGTGTCGGAATCCTGAACCAGCACCAGGATATGCCGTCCCTGGGGAATTGCTGCGGACAGCGAGCCGCCTGGATAGCCGCCGCTCGGGAAAGTTAGTGTGGCGGTGGATGGACATGGAACCGGTGGTAAGGCGCCGCCCCCGTCCGGGTCTACCAGACCATCCCCTGTTCCATCCAGACAAGTCATCACGCGATCTGTGCTGAAACGCTTCCAACGTCCCGTGACGCCCGTGTCGTTGCCATACACCAAAAGAGAAACCCGGAAATTGCTGGTGTTGTCAAGAAGATCGGTTCCCGAAGCATTCCTAACCGTCACCTGCCATCCTGCGATATTCGGGTTTTGCCAGTCTGGAGTAGCGACGGATCGCTGCAAATCCGTTTCATAACCGATGCCACCGACGGTAAGTGCCTTGCCAAGACTGGTTACGCTGAACGATGTCGCCGTGGCGCTTACGCTCCAGCCGTAGTTGGGTGCGGCGGCAGTATTGCCCCAACCATCGACAAAGCGTTTCTGGGAATCTGCTGTCAGATAAGCGCCACGATGGCCTTTAGTGAGTTGTTCCGATCCGGCGCTAAGGGTCGTCTCGCTACCTCCATTATTAAGCCCACTTGTATTATCAGGGTCAGCATCGAATATCGGGCTGTGCAGACTAAAGTCATCGAAATCGTCGGTGGCGTCGGACGTGGTATCCGCCCCAGGATTTTCCAGCAGATTTTGAATGGAAACAGGAAGTCGCCCGTTGTCCGCCACATATCCCGATAACAGCGCCTGCCCTCCGTACACAGGACGGTTTTCGCCCACGATGGCGAAATGGATAAGATCAAGCCGCCGGTTGGTTTCCTCGAATCGAGTTTGATCGTCGATGTTATCCACAAACGTTGTCGCCGCCAACGCCAACGAAGACAAAATGGCGACCACCAGCAGCAGTTCCAGCAGGGTGAAACCAGCCTCGGAATGGCATTGCATCAATGGTGTTTTTCTTGATAATCGCATCTGTTATTTATGTATTGTCGAAGGGCTCAGGACATGCTTTAGTCAGTCTTGTACCCACAGGGCATAAATGCGGATACATCCGCACCTGCGTTGGGTGTTAAAACCATGAATTCGTTTATCAGCCGGATTACACAACCCGGTAAAAAAATAGGCGGACACCCACCCTATTGGTGTCCGCCCTGCAAAGCATCCCTGCTGCAATGGGAGACTTCTTTTGCCCGATTCCAATCACCTAGAGAGATCGCAATAGACTCAAAAAAATCGAGTTGGGCAGCCCCATCCATCCCTAGTCTGACGGGAATCTATTACATCCCTAAAACATCCCTGCTATTCCCGTCGCTGCCGGCCTGTTTTGCCGACCTCCTTTCTCCACACCCGCTCCGCAATCAGGTGTGGAAAGTTGTTAATACGCTCCATGCACCGCTTCAAAAACCGCACACCGTTATTTTCTGGTACAGACCCAAAGCGCCGGTTTAACGCTTTCATTTTCAGCACAGTCATACTTAATCTGCTTGCTGTCTGAAAAACTGATAGTCACCGCGAAAGCTTCGCGGCCTGCCACGGCTTCCGCAGCAACGGATTTAAACAGGTAAAGATTTTCTTTAGATTCCGTTTTCTGTAGCGCAGTTAAAGCTGCAGTCAACGCCCCTTCAGCCTGGTGTGCCAGGTTTCCGTCAGCCCAGACAGCCGGAGCGGATAAGGTAAGCAGCAGAGCAATTATTTTTTTCATGGGTGTTTTCCTTGTGTTATCAAATTCATAAAAAACGTCACAAAACGTGATTTTTTACAATCGCAAAGCCGGCTTTGCAACTCCGACCCGGCAGTGCGTGATTTTTGGAGTAGTAGAGCCATTATTTTTTCCATTGGTGTTCTCCTTGTGTTATCAAACTTATAAAAAACCGGCATTGAAGCCAATGCTATGCGTTTCTTGCAATACATGAACAGCGTTATAACTACCGCAACAGGCACACAACGATGTCATCTTTATTCGGGGCGCACTTATCGGTTGTATTAACGCCGTCATAGATTCCATCCAGGCCCATAGTCACGATGCGGGCATAGCTATTGCTTAAATCGAACAGCAGATACGGCCGACCGTGGCGGTCATGGGCTTTATCACCGTCTTCGTCATCCACATCACCGTCGTCGGGAAGACTTCGCCAGTCGAGTAGACAGCTTGTGTTTCCGGCATCTTCGTCACAAAAACTGTAAGAACCGGGAATCACGGGCCGGGCAACAAAAGGGTCAGCGACAGATGGGATATGTTTTAGTACTGTACCCGTCACAGGGACTCCTGAGCCAATATCTACATAACCTTCTCCCGAACGCGATACATACGGGCCGCGCCAGCCGCGTCCGGTGTCGATGTTCCAGGGCATTACCGGAACAGGGTTACCGCTGCCATCGTTTTTGACCGGTTCTACGTAAAGCTGCCAGAAGTTCGCAGGCGATTGGAACCAGTTCTGTTTTTCCGTTGTGGTTGTTCCCTCGGGAATGCTCGCCAGAAACACGGTATCGCCACTGTTAAAGGCAAACGGCCCCTGTCCCGGAAAATAACCTGTGTCCTGCCGGAATTGCAACAAGGCCTTCCTGATATCCATCATCTCGCTACGGGCGATCTGTTCGTCGGCTTTATCTTCGGCGCCTCCCATCGACAGAACCACACTCCCTGCGAGCGCCATCAGGATAGCGATTACCACCAGCATCTCCAGCAGGGTAAAACCGTTTTCGCGTTGGTTTCGTTTCATGTTAAGGAATCTCTGATTAAGTCCTTCGACAAGGTTCTCCTGAGCGTAGCCGAAGGGCTCAGGACGAACGGTTTGTGTTGATTCCGTTCGTGGTGAGCCGTGAGCTTGTCGAACGGTCGAACCATGAATGGAATCAACTTGTTCAGAGATTCCTTAATTTCTTGTTTGCCCATCCAAACCCTACCTGCAATCGCCTTACCGATCATTCAGCCACTGGACGAGTTTTTCTTTCCAGTCGTCAATGAGCGAATGCACTTCGAAACCACTCACCAGAATACCGGGGCCGTGTTTTTTGGAGTTGTAGACGTGGTAACCGAACAAGGTTACCTTGTCGCCTCCTTTGAGCTCCTTATCGGCGCGTTCGGCGACTGTTTTTTCCATATACACATTCAACGGCTTGTTTTTCAGGGAAAGCACATCCATACCCTGAGTGACTTCCGGCACAGGATTAACGCCCATCACCCCCAAAACCTCCAGCAGATAGTGAGTTTTCCGGGGCTGGGGCGGGCTGGCGACGGCCGCTTCAAACTGTATCAGGCGCGGCGGGGACAGCATTTGCACTGCCGCGCCCTGAACAGGCTCCGAGTTTTCGAGCATCCGGTCCAGGTCGGCCTGTGCGAAGGCAGGTTCAGCGCCCGTTTGCGCGACTGCGCCCGGCAACCAGAGCATCGCCAGCAGCGCGCTGATTAAACCCAAGCTTTTAATTCTGTTGTTCACTCAAAAAATCCTCTTGTTTACCGTCGGGACACCGGATCATCCGGGCCGAGACTATCAATTCCGGGCTACCAACTTAAGGCGGTACACACGCGAGGCTTAACCGTTCGCCCTGAGCTTGTCGAAGGGTGGACGGTTAAGCCGTTCAGGTTCGACAAGGCTCTCCTGAGCGTAGCCGAAGGGCTCACCACGAACGGCTTAACCTTAAACTGTCCCAACTTAAGTTGGTAGCCCAATTCCGAAAGGTAAACCCACTCTGAGCGCGTTTACCTTTCCAAACTGTTCAAATTTGCTAAACACACCCCATCAATGCATGTGATGGGAAGTGGGGCGATAGCCAGGCTATCGCCCCGGTAGTAAGGCCTTGCGGCCTTTTAAATCGTCAGATCAGCTTAAGACTTCTGACCGTTTGCTTCGGCGTATTCTTCATCCAGGAAGTCGCCGCGCGGGTCGACCACGGTGATGAACGAAGCTTTGCTAGCTGCTGTAAAGCCCGTAATCGCACCTGCCGTAACCGCATCATTGGTCGTGGCAGATGAGGTGCCGATTTTTACCAGCGCCAGGTAGCGACCGTATTTGTCCTTGGCAACGTCGCCATAGAACGGTGCGGAGGCGGCTACCCGATTGCCGGAGCTGTCAGTGATCATACTGGCGTTGTTGCCAAGACCCAATACCGCCAGCACGTCGGAGGCGCTGGCTCCAACCTTGGTGTTGTTGAAACCGTTGGCGCCACGCTGCCAAATCTGCATGGCGCGAGCCGTAGTAGCATTCAGGGTGATGGGGAAGCCGCGACCGCGGTTATTGGTCGCAGTCACGCCGCTATTGGCAGGTGCGTCGAAACCGCGGTTTGGAATGTCGGCATTTACAAGCGGACTAACGGGGTAAAACAAGCCGTCCGCCCCCGTAAAGCTCGCGCCTGCTGCGGTACCATCGCATGAACTTGCGGTGAGGGTGGTGTCATGGGCGGCATAGCGAACCACTTCGACGCCGGCATTGATCAGCGCGGTATTCGCGGCAGTGCCGGGAATAGCAAGTGAAAGCTTGTCGCCAATTTTCTTGCCCATTCCGCCGCCTACGTTGGGCAGATCGCTAGCCCCGCCGTAATCAATCGTGTTGGCCGCAGTATGTGCTACAGGTGTAGCAGCCAGCTCAGTCGGGGCGCACACCAGAGTGTCCAGGTTGCCGGGCAACACCTTGGCAGTCGCCTGGTAAGCCTGCACCATGCTGGTGACCGCCGCGATGGTGTTAGTGGCGCCGCCGCGAGCCGCCTGGGTGGTTTTGTCACCGTAAGCGCCGATGGCGAGACCGCCGAGTACCGCCAGGATGGCGACGACAACCAGCAGTTCCAGCAAGGTAAAACCGCCCTGTTTGTTTTTCAGCTTTAAAGCCTGTTTGCGCAGTTTTTCGTCCGCGATGCCTTCAATGGCTTGCAGGTCCAGATTTTTGAAACGTTGTATTTCATTGTTACTAATCATTTTATTAATCTCATTAAGGTTTCGGGCTTGCTATTCCCCACGAAAGCCAAGCACACCGAGCTGTTTTATAAAGTATGTATGCGAACCCACATCGCCATTTGGTAAATCGGCCAACCATCGAACGGTTGGCGTAAAAAACGTTACTCGCTTTGTTCCTGGTTTTCTGTCCGGTTATCCGGCTCAGGAAGTTCCCGCGCTTGCTTCCTTCTTTCAACAAAGCGGGCAGGACTGTTATTGACGATAAACCGGTACTGTTTGCCGCAAAACAGCAGCACCTCTTTCTGCCCCCGCCGGAGCAGCCGTATTTCCAGTTTTAAATCGCCAAATCCGTCATGACCGATGAGCTCGTCATACAGCTCGCAGAGTTTCTTTTTAACGTCGCTATGTGTCGCTATGCTTTCCCGCATTAATCAGCACCTTTCAGGGTAGTCAACTATCTGACCGAGTAACCCCGGCACTTGTTGCGAATGATAACCACTCTCATTTGCAATTGCAACAAGAATTTCACACTTCTCTCCTTTGTCAGGGCAGTTACCTCATAGCTGCCACTCAGCTATCTGCTATTGTTTAGGAACGTGCACGAAATAACTTGCGCATCTGTAGGGGCGAATTCATTCGCCTTGGGCGGATACCCACACGGGGCACTAGTAAATCCGCCCCTACACGCTGCCTAATGTTTCATTGGCGATTTTATTTCATGCACGTTCCTTAGCTATGAGGAAAAGTAATATTCGGCTACAATGAACCCGAATAATAATGCGAGAGGAGAATTCCATGAAAGGCGATAATAAAGTTATTGAACAACTTAATAAGT
>CAZAUB010000019.1:0-1881 GCA_964488195.1 uncultured Methylobacter sp.
GACGCTCAGGCACAAAGGGCTG
The DNA here is from genome assembly GCA_964488195.1 of uncultured Methylobacter sp. Taxonomy (GTDB): domain Bacteria; phylum Pseudomonadota; class Gammaproteobacteria; order Methylococcales; family Methylomonadaceae; genus Methylobacter_A. The sequence goes on from CAZAUB010000019.1 coordinate 23, forward strand.
GATCAGTATGCGGTCAAGCTTAACCGGGGCTGGACAGCGCTGAATGCCACGGCAGAGATACGTCAGGCGGTAGCCAAGATTGTCTTGGACGGCATCATGCAGCGCATCCCCGACAATACCAAATCGTCCGGCGATTTGCTGGTCGAGTTTTCCGCTGAAGATTTGCTGGCCGTCTTAAACCAGGATTTGGTGGCGTCGTCAGAAGTCAAAGACCCGCTGGCCGCCATCGAGCGCGCCTTGAACTTTCTGCACGAACAAAAAATCATTACCTTGCAAAAAGGCTTGGCGGTATTCCGTCAGGCGATGACCATAGAGGTGTTGCCCGAATCCAAAGGCCGCAAATACAACAAAGGCGATTTTGAGCCCTTGTCTCAGCATTACAGCGAGCGCATTTTCCAGGTGCATGTGATCAATGAATATGCCAAGTACGGGCTGGACAAGATCAGCCATGCGCTGGCGTTTGTGGTCGCCTACTTCTCGCAGGATAAAACCGAGTTTGTGAAGCGCTATTTTTCCGATCGAAAAGACATACTCGAACGCGCCACCAGCCAGCAATCGTTTCAGCGCATCGTTAACGACCTGCAAAACCCCGAACAAATGGCGCTGGTGGCAAGCAGCGAAGATGACAACTTATTGATCCTGGCCGGGCCGGGTTCCGGCAAAACCCGCGTGGTGGTGCATCGTTGTGCTTATTTGTTACGGGTCAAACGCGTTCCGGCCAGGGGCATTTTGGTGCTTTGTTTTAACCGCAATGCCGTTACCCAATTGCGCCGACGCCTGATTGACTTGATCGGCGACGATGCCAGGGGCGTGACCATCCAGACCTATCACGGCTTAAGCCTGCGCCTGACCGGCCACGCGATAACAACTGTAGGGGCGACCGGCCGGTCGCCCTTCGACGAGATCATCAAGGAAGCGACCGCTTTATTACGCGGCGATAAGCCGCTGCTGGGCGTCGATGCGGACGAAATGCGGGATCGGCTATTGGCGGGTTACCGCTTTATCCTGGTCGATGAATACCAGGATATTGATGCCGAGCAGTACCAGTTGATTTCTGCCATCGCCGGGCGCACCCAGGATGATGACCGTAAGCTGGGCATCCTGGCGGTAGGTGATGACGACCAGAATATCTACCAGTTTCGTGGCGCTAATGTCGGTTTTATTCGCCAATTTAAAGACGATTACCAAGCCAAGGTGCATTACCTGGTGGAAAATTACCGTTCCAGCGCGCACATCATCGCCGCCTCCAACCAGTTGATTCAACACAATCAAGATCGGATGAAGCAACAGCAGCCGATTCGCATAAATCGGGGCAGAAAAATCCTGGATACCGGAGGGCGTTGGCAAAAACTGGACACCGTCGGCAAAGGCCGGGTGCAGCAACTCATCACCGCCGACGAATACAGCCAAGCGGTAGCCGTGGTTGACGAATTGCTGCGCTTGCGGCAACTCGACAGCCAGCTGGACTGGTCGCAATGCGCGGTGCTGGCAACCGCTTGGCGCTTGCTTGATCCGGTAAGAACATTGCTGGAGCGGCACAAAATTCCTATCAGCATCATGCTGCCCGCCGACCGGCAACCGCCGCTGTTCCGCATCAGGGAAAATGCCGATTTGCTGGATGCGATCAAGCAGTCGCCCGAACCGTTAAGCAAGGCCGGCGACTGGCTGCGCTACCTGGACGACAGTTACGGCAACGAACCGGGTAATATCTGGCTAAACCAGCTTAAAGCTATATTGCAGGATTGGCAGGACGAAACCGATGACGGCGAAGTGCCTAAGCTGCAAACGCTGGAATTTCTTTATGAAATCCTGGCGGAGCAGCGCCGCGAACGCTGCCTGGGGCAAGGCGTTTTTCTGAG
>CAZAUB010000019.1:1981-10502 GCA_964488195.1 uncultured Methylobacter sp.
CGGCAAGGTGGTTTTAAAAGATCAAGATAGGGTTGTCGCGGTGTTATCGAAACAGGGCGCCCAGTTTTGGTCGGCTAAAATCAACGCCATTGAGTCGGTTACGGTATTAGCCATGATCAGGCGTTATCGGGATGACAGTGAAGAGGGCTATCAGTCGCGGTGTAAAGTAGAGCAATGGGAGCTACCGCTGGTTGAGGTTGTTTTTGGTGATGGTGCGGGGCGGTTATTTTAGCGCTTGCGTATTGGATTAGACATGACTGTTTCTTAGCCGCCGGTGGGTGCTGCGGGTAATAACGGCATAGATTGGCTACGTCGCTGATAACTTAAACCTACAAAGCTCCAACCGTTTTTTAGGGTTACAGCTCCCTTAAAACCTGCAATGGCGATTTATTAACCACATGTCTTACGCCCCAGCAGCCTGCCAGACCCACGAATAAAGCGCCAGTTAGCGGCACAATAACCCATAAATAAAAATTAGCCCTGTACTCCATATGCATAACTTGGCTGTACAAAGTGTAAAGCATGGCTTCTGAGATGATTACCGCTAACAGGCCGGAAATCAGCCCGAGCAGGCTAAACTCGATGATGTGGGTTTTCCTTAAAAATGAGCGATTGGCACCCAGCGTTCGCATCAGCGCACCCTCATGGATGCGGCTGTCCAAGGTCGCATAAACGGCGGCGAACAACACCGTGAATCCGGCCATCAGCGCAAAGTACAGCAGGTAATTGATCGCTTCGGTCAATTGGGCCAAAATAGTTTTAAATTGGCGCAAGATTAAATCGACTTCCAGAATAGTGGTGCTGGGGTATTTTTTTATAAGTGCGTTTAAAAAATCTTTTTGGCTTTCGGGCAAATAAAAGCTGGTGATAAACGTGCTGGGGAAAGCGTCCAGCGTACCGGGCGAGAAGATCATGTAAAAGTTCGGCTTCATGGTATCCCATTGAAGGTCGCGGATGCCGGCAACGGTGGCCGTAAACTGTTGGCTGCCGACAGTAAAGGTTAACCGGTCGTCCAGTTTTATTTTCAGGCTGTTTGCCAATTTCTGCTCGACAGAAACCTGCCCGGTTTGTGCATCTTGCCACCAATTTCCGGCGGTGATTTTATTATCTTCCGGAAGCTCTTTTGCCCAGGTAAGGCTTAATTCCCTGTGCGTGGCGATTTCCCCCTGCGAGTCCTTGCTGACGATTTGCTGCACCGGCGTGTTGTTGATTTCGACCAGACGACCTCTGACCACCGGATAAAATCGGCTGCCATTGATTTGTTGCTGTTGAAGGTCTTGTTGAAAGCTTTGTTGTTGATCGGGGAAAATGTTCAGCGCAAAATGATTGGGCGCATTTTCCGGCAACTGTTTGTGCCAGTCATCGATCAAATCGGTACGCACGGTAAAGCTGAGCACCATCGCCACCAGCGTAATGCAAAAAGCCAGTATTTGACCGACGCTGCCCCGACTGTTTTTTAATAAACCCTGCAAGCCGAAACGCCAGGTCAGGCCAAGATGCGGCAACAGTCTCCGGCTAAACCGCAGCAAGCCATAAACCAGCAGCCCGAGCAGCAGCAAGGCGCTGAAGCCGACGCCGATAATGGTCGCGGTCAGATCCAGATCATCGGTATAGCGCCAGATCAATACGCCGACAATGCCGATTGCCAAACCGTAAATCAGCCACGCGCTGCTGGGCAAAGGCTCCAAATCGCGGCGCAATACTCGTAAAGGCGAAACCTGTTTAAGGCGCAATAACGGCGGCAGCGCAAAACCCAGCAGAATAGCCATGCCGATGATAAACCCGAAAAAAACCGCCAACAAACCGGGATTGGCGACTTGCTGAGGCAACAGCGATCTTAATAAATGGAACAACGCTTGCTGCACAAACCAGCCCAACAGGCACCCTACAGCGCTGGCTAATAAACCCAAAACGACAAACTGACTGCCATAAAGCCAGAGTATTTCGTTCTGTTTGCAACCCAGACAGCGCAGGATGGCGGTGGCGTTAAAGTGCTGTTCGGTATACCGCCGGGTCGCCATCGCAATCGCCACGCCGGAAATTAAAATAACGGTAATACTGGATAAGCCCAGATAACGTTCCGCGCGTTCCAGCGCCGAACCCAGCTCCGGGCGGTCTTCATGTATATCCATGATGCGCTGGGACGGATTCAACTGCGGTTTGATCCAGCGATTGAATTCGGTTAAAGCTTTGCTGTCGCCGCTGAATTGAAAGAAATAATGCACATGACTGCCCGGCTGCAATATGCCGGTAGCCTGCAAATCGTCTGCATTAATCATCACACGCGGGGAGAAGCTGTAAAAATCGCCGCGTTTGTCGGGTTCGTAAGTAATGATATTGCTGACGGTGAGTTGTTTCTCCCCGACCTGTAACGCATCGCCCAGGTTGAGTTTAAGCGCCGACAGGATGCGTTTTTCAACCCAGGCGGTTCCAGGTTTTGGGCCGGTGTATTCGACGGTTTCAGTCGACGCCGCAGTGGTTTTTAAAAAACCGCGCAACGGATAAGCGGAACTGACTGCTTTAATGCCCGCCAGCAATAGCTCGTCATGTTCAATCAACACGCTGGAAAATTCAAGCGTTTGCGCTTGAGCGAGATTGAGTTGCGTTGCCTTGGACAGCCATTCGGCAGGAATCGTGGTCGGGCTTGCGATCACTAAATCGGCAGCCAGAAATTCCGTCGCCTGAGTGGTCATGGTGCGTTGCAGGCGATCGGCAAACAGCGATATGGCGGTTGAACTGGTGACGGCAATGATCAAGGCCAGCGCCAGTATGGTTAACTCGCCGGAACGGCTGTCTCGCCATAACAGTCGCAATGCCAAATTAAAACGTGTCATAAGTTTGCCCATAAAAATTAGTTACTAATGTTAATCAATGTCCACGAAAAATACGAAAGGCACGAAAAATGAATAATACGTCTGGATTTGCTAATCGACCTCGGTTGCTATCCGAAAGTAACAATCGAACGGATTGTGTTATAAACCCTTTTCGTGCCTTTCGTGGACTATGCTTTTTCATTGGACGTGAGTAACATCAATTAGCTGCCACGCGCCCGGAATCCAGTTTAATAATGCGTTGGCAGCGAGCCGCCAGGGCTTGGTCATGCGTCACCAGAATCAGCGTGGTGTGGTTTTCCAGATTAAGCTCAAACAACAAATCAATAACAGTTGCACCGGTTTTACTGTCCAGATTGCCGGTCGGCTCATCGGCAAACAAAATCGCAGGCTTAGTCACAAAGGCTCTAGCCAAGGCCACGCGCTGTTGCTCGCCGCCGGAAAGTTTCTGCGGCGTATGCGACAAACGGTGCGACAGGCCGACCCTGTCCAATAACGCAGTAGCTGAAGCTTTGGCATTTTTATCGCCACGTAATTCCAAAGGCAGCATAACGTTTTCCAGTGCGGTGAGTCCTTGCAGCAATTGAAAAGACTGAAACACAAAGCCTATCAGCTGGTTGCGCATCGCCGCCCTGCCGTCTTCGTTCATCGCGGTTAATGATTTTCCATTCAGACTGATAGACCCGGAAGTCGGCGTATCCAATCCGGCCAGCAGGCTAATTAAGGTAGATTTGCCTGAACCGGACTCGCCGACGATCGCAATACTTTCACCGGATTTGATTATCAAATCTATGGATGACAAGATATGCAATAATCCATCGGACGTAATAACCGATTTACACAGGTTTTCCGCTATTATATCGCCAGGGATGGTGTGTATGCCGCAATCTTGCCGGGAGCAAGTGCGGCGATCGCCAGGGATGGTGTGTATGCCGCAATCCTGTCGGGAACAGGAGCGGCGAATGTCAATGTTGTCTAATGATTGAGTTTGCATAATGCCCCGTTTTTTATTTGCCGTGATTGTTTCGTTAATGTCGATGACCGCTACGGCCAAATCCATTGTTGTATTGGGAGATAGTATCAGTGCCGGATACGGAATTGAAGTCGCACAGGGTTGGGTGACGTTATTGCAGGAAAAATTGGATGAAAAAGGTGCGGAGTTCATTATCCACAATGAAAGCATCAGCGGCGATACTACCGCTGGCGGTTTAGCCAGGATAAACCAGGCCTTAAGTTTGCACAAACCAGATGTTGTGATTATCGAGCTGGGCGCTAACGACGGCTTGCGCGGTTTACCGCCGACGTTGATAAAAACCAATCTTGCCGAGATTGCCCATCGCGCACAGCTTGCCGGTGCAAAGGTATTGTTGCTGAGCATGAAAATACCGCCCAATTACGGCAAACGCTATATCGATCTTTTCTATAATATTTACCCGCAGTTAGCTAAGGAGCTGGGCGTTCCGTATGTGCCTTTTATCATGGAAGATGTCGCTCTGACCAAGGACATGATGCAACCGGACGGCCTGCATCCCAATGCCAAAGGCCAGCCGTTTATTGCAGAAAAAGTATGGCCGCAGCTGCTGCCGCTATTAAAATAACCCTTGATTAACAAGATGCTTCAACAAGAAGAGAGCCCTAGATGAAAACACTAACACTTGAAAAAGCCAATATCATTATCAACACCGCAACCAACAAAGCCCGCAAGTTAAACATGGCGCCGATTACCGTGGTGGTTTTGGATGCGGCTGGACATTTAAAAGCTATGCAACGGGAAGATGGCGCGACCATGATCAGAGAGCAGATTGCCACCGCAAAAGCCTGGGGAGCGGTCAGCATGGGCATATCATCACGCAGCTTGGCCAGCGTGGCGGAAGAGCGGCCTAATTTCATGAATGCGCTGCTAAACATGACGGAGGGGAAAATCATGCCGGTTCCGGGCGGCGTTCTGATTCGCGACACCAAAAACAATCTGATCGGCGCGGTAGGTATCAGCGGCGATATTTCCGATCAGGACGAGCGTTGCGCGATTGCGGGTATTGAGGCGGTGGGATTTATTGCTGGGGTTTGAGCTTGGGCAGACCGCCTGAATATTCTCAACCCTCCCCTTGATGTCATTTTTTTTGACTTTAGATATAATGCATTGGCGGATCAGCACAAGGAGCTATTATGTTATTCAATGCCATCATCGAAAAAGACGAATTCGGCTATTTTGCCCAAATACCTGAATTAAAAGGCTGCGTTACCCAAGGCAAGACTTATGAAGAAGCGCTTTCTAATATCAAAGAAGCTGCTGAACTTTATCTCGAAAGCCTTAAGGCCGAAGAACTGAAAGCGTTTCAAAATCGTTCATTTTCGATCACCGCTATTGAAATAGCTCTGAATGCCTGAATATCCAAAACTTACCGCAAAGTCTGCTGAAAGGTTTCTTTTGCAAAATGGTTTTACGCTTGAAAGGCAAAAAGGAAGCCATCGAATCTATATCAAAAACGTCTATCGGATGGTCGTGCCGTATCATGTTGGAGAGATACTGCATCCTAAAATCATCAAGCAACTTTTCGAAGTCATTGATGAAGCAAAGCTGAGCTAGTGCATTGTTCGTAAGAACATCCGCACTTTAAAGCCACAAACCAACGGAAAAACTATGTGCTGGAGTGGGGAAGCGTCAACTGTATTAGCGACTATCGGGTTATCGAGCACCGCTTATTTTTATTATAAAAAAGAACCGGCCCCGCTGTGTTATGCCTTGGGCTTCTTTTCGTTAATGGAGGCCTTGCAGGCCTATACCTATACGGTGATTGACGACTGCGACAATGCCGGCAATCAGGTGGCGACCTTGCTGGGCTATATCCATATCGCTTTCCAGCCGTTTTTTGTCAACGCGGTGTCGATGTATTTTATCCCCGAAAAAGTCAGGGACAAGATTTCCGCATCGGTTTATTTTATTTGTCTGGCGACGACGGTCTGCTTGCTGATACGCCTGTATCCATTCGAGTGGGCGCCGTTCTGTTACGAGGTTAAAACCCGATTCATCCTGTTCAGTCAATATGCCGAGTCGTTCAATGTACCGTTTTGCGGCAGGCGGATCTGTTCTACTTCCGGTGATTGGCATATCGCTTGGGAAATCCCTGCCACGGCCAACCTGATGCTGTTCAATATGTACATAGTCGCGGCATTTATCATGCCCATTTTCTACGGCTCCTGGAAAATGACCGCCTACCACATTGTTACCGGGCCGTTTTTGGCTTGGCTGACCACCACCAACCCCAACGAATGGGCGGCGGTTTGGTGTTTGTATTCAATAGGTTTATTGTTGCTGCTGGTCAAAACGCCAATACGCAACTATTTGCATGTGCGCAGCTGGTTTTGGTGGAAGTATCTGAAAGTCTGAAAAACTATGCCCGGTAGCAAAAAAGCTTAGTCCTGCGTCGGTCTTCAATCTGTACTATCGATTCCGGCTGCCAATCCGGTATTGGAAAGGATGAAGAGATGAACAAGCTGCCGGGACGCATTTCACGCCTGATCTTTTCGCCCAGTTCCGCCATGACCGCCGGAGAAAGAAAGGCAAACACCACATCATAACGGGCAAGACCACAGTCCCAAAAGCTGGCGCGTTTGACGCTCGCATTCGGCAGTTTGCGGCAGCGCCAGGCGGTGAGCAGCCACGGCAGCGGTGCATATTCCCACGCATCGACCTTGATAGGTAAACGTTGCGCCAGCGGCACTGCCAGCGAGCCGACTCCCGCACCAAGGTCGGCGAACACTCCGGCATTTTCCCGTTCAACAATGGCCGCTACCTTATCCGCTACGGCTGTCGAAGACAGGAATAGCGGCACATCACCCTTGACCGTACCCCAGAATACCAGCGCCAGCAGCAGCACAATCAACAGATACAACCAGGAAGGCAAATGCAAGGTAAGCATGGCGATTGCCATGGGCAGAAACAGAAAATGGATGGGGGCCCACCAATACGGCTGGCGTAAAACGCCGCACCACAAGGCTGCCGCAGCGCCTTGCACCAGCGCCAACCGCCATGCGCCATGAAACAATGCAGGCGACATCCAGGCCAGAGCGATGGCAAGCGCCAAACCCAGCGCCTGTGCGGCTAGCGCTTTGAATAAAGTTATCAGGCCTGTTGTCCGGCGTTAATTCTTCGGCGAACTGGGTTTGGTCGCGGGAATATCAGGTACCGGAACAGGAGCCGTAACTGGAGCAGGCGCAGAAGACGGATTTATGATTTTTGAAACAACTTCTTTGGAAGCCTTTTCCTCTGCGGCTTTTTGCCGATTGCCTTCGCCAAAAAGCGTAGCGGAAATCATAAACAAGACGGTCGATATAATCAGAATTAAAAATCTGTCCGGTTTTTTCAAAAAGAATAAAGGCCATTTGGGCTTAATCATTCCGACAATTAAAAAAATCAAAGTCCAGATCCCAGTGTGAAAAGCGACGGTTATCAGCATTATAATTACTCGTTAACTAAATTTATATTATTATGAGTTGCGCGGCAGTTTGCAACACGCACAATGTTATTTTAACGGTTTTACTTTATCAGGGTTTGAATTGTTAGCATTGATTGTTTCAGTCGGCTAAAAAGACAGTCATGTAGGGTACGCATCGCGTACCTTTGTAGGGGCGATCGGCCGGTCGCCCCCTACGTGGTGTTTGGAAAATGGTACGCGATGCGTACCCTACATAACTAAAGAGTTTTTTGTATAAAAAAATCAGGGGGTTCTATGGGTGGTTTTGTTTTAGTATTATTGATTTTCGCCGTTTTGATGGTGTTTATGAGTGTCAAGTCGGTTCCCCAGGGCATGGAATATACCGTCGAGCGCTTCGGTAAATATACCAATACGCTGACGCCCGGCCTGAATATTATCGTGCCGATTATTGACCGCATCGGCAAAAAGATGGTGATGATGGAACAGGTGATGGACGTGCCGTCACAGGAAGTTATCACCAAAGATAACGCCATGGTTACCGTGGATGGGGTGATTTTTTATCAGGTCATGGATGCCGCCAAAGCCGCTTATGAAGTCAGTCAACTGAGCTGGGCCATTCTGAATCTGGTGATGACCAATATCCGTACCGTCATGGGTTCGATGGATCTGGACGAACTGTTATCGCGCCGGGATGACATCAATGCAAGGCTGCTGGCCGTTGTTGACGATGCCACGACACCGTGGGGCATTAAAGTCACCCGTATTGAAATAAAAGACATAGCGCCACCCAAAGATTTGGTTGAAGCGATGGGCAGACAAATGAAAGCCGAGCGTTTAAAACGCGCCTCCATCCTTGAAGCAGAAGGCTTAAGACAGTCCGAGATTTTACGCGCAGAAGGCGCGCAACAGGCGGCCATCCTTGAGGCGGAAGGCCGTAAAGAAGCCTCCTACCGCGATGCCGATGCCCGCGAGCGCTTGGCTCAGGCCGAAGCTCGTGCAACATTGATGGTGTCCGAGGCGATTGGCAAAGGCGACGTCCAGGCCATCAACTATTTCGTCGCGCAAAAATACATCGAGGCGTTAAAAGATATAGGCGCATCAGGCAACAGCAAACTGGTGTTCATGCCGCTGGATTCGTCTAGCGTGATTGGCGCGCTCGGCGGCATTGGCGAACTGGCCAAAGAAGCCATGACCAAAAAGAGCTGACATGGCTGAGTTAGAGATTGTTTTTTGGAACTGGTGGGTATTGGCCCT
>CAZAUB010000019.1:10602-15748 GCA_964488195.1 uncultured Methylobacter sp.
TACATCGGCAGAGTCTTTAGCCTGTACAAGCCGATAGAAAATGGCGAGGGAAAAATAAAAGTCGATGATTCCATCTGGAAAGTTCACGGGAAAGATTGCGATATTAACACCAAGGTAAAAGTCATCGCGATTCGCGGCACAGTGTTTGATGTGGAAAGGGTTGAGTAGCGGAGGATGACGCGATTTTACGTCTCTGTTTTCGAATTGGTGGAATAAAACCACATCTGATAAATGCTGAGTAGAATTTGAAAGCCCATAGAAAGTCCCATTAACGCGCCGCTATAAACAACTACATAGCCAAATGAGGGAGTGGACTTGGTAATAAACCATGACACGACATCCAATAGCATTGCCGCGAAAGGAATCACCACCGCTATTCTTTTTACGTAAACATTGATGTCGCAAAGCAGAAATATTTTACCGATAAAAAACAGAATGAAGGCAATGCCAAATAAATGAATGTGAGATACACGAACTAAAGCAGGTATCGTTGCACCGCCTGCATGTGCGACCTCAGATACAGTAGCGTAATGGGTTAAATCAGGCAAGGAAGGGTTAATGCTGGGGGTATGACACAAAATACAGTCACGATTTAATATCAGTGCAATTTTCTCGTTATATTCCGGTTCATCGGCGCCATTTTGTATCCATTGCAAAATGACATCCTTATCGCTTTTATATCTCAGGTTAGACTCCATAATGCCTTTAATGGCGGTGCCTAATCGCGTTTGGTTGTTTGACCCATGATAACTGATGACGATATCTTCAACCGAAAGTCCAGCTTTGCCGTCAAGGCCCTGATGGGTGTAGTACATATTAGCAAGAGCTGCCAGATAACCGAGTCCTATGGTAAGCAGGAACACGGTATTTAAAATTCTCTCACTGACGGAAATGTCTTTAAAGCGGGTATAACGTTCTTTGACCATGGTGATTCATGAACAATGGGTATGGAATAGTGTGATTGTTAAATCTTCTGAAAGCAGTTATGGGCAAGGTCGCTTTCGCCTTGTCTTGCCCGCACTTTATGAGAGAAAATGGCTAATGAATGCTAATTCTACCCGCCATAATTAAAACGGTTGCTCCTCGAACTTCGACCACCATCATCAGAAAATTCAATATTGAATTTAATGAATTCTTCAAGTGCTTTTGCGGCTTTTTCTTGGCTAAAAAAAGGGCCATAAATACCTTCGCGTGCATTGAAGAACCACTCCATTAAATTTGTTTCGGAATTGCTCTGACAAGAAATTCTTTTAAATTCAGACATGAAATTACCTAAAAAGACTATTGGTTTATATAAGGCAAGCAGTTTGTCACTCGGATGAGAGTCGTTGTATAGCATAGCGTTTGGCGGATAGCACAAAGTTTATCCGCCAAACGCAATGGTCAATTTTTCGGATCACCATCACCCGACTTGATTAAACCTAGCGCGCCCTTGCCAACAAAATTAAAAGCATGGGTAACGATGGGATAGAGTCCATCTTCTGCGGTAGTGAATTCAATGATAGCACCTTGAGCCGGTCCTAAATCCACCGCTTGGGCACCATAATGACCATGATTATCGGGCGTTAATTCCATACCTTCCTTGATAACCCGATTAAATATCGTGCCAACGATGTGAAAGGAGCTATCTTCATTGGGGCCTGCGTTAAGAACATATATCCGGACTTTTTTACCTGTGCCGACTTCGATTGGATGATCCTTGTATTGATTGGCTACGCCATTAAAAACCACATAGTCAGGGCCATGCGAACTGGCTTTGTGCAGATCAGTAATATGTCCCTCTTGACCTACATAAAACTCGCTCTGCACCAAGGCGAATTCGTGATCTACCTTTGGCAGACCCTCGCGCGGCTCAACGATTACCATGCCATACATGCCACTGGCAATGTGGTGCAATGCCGGGTTTGAACCACAGTGATACATCCACACACCTGCATAATCAGCATGCCATTCGTAGAGCTTTTCCTCACCTGGATTGATGCTGGTCATTTCATCATTCCAGGCAACCTGACTGGAATGAAAATCCACCGAATGAGGCAGCTTGTTGAAAGATGGGTTGGACAAATGAACTCGTACTGTATCGCCTACTCGCACATGGATTACCGGGCCTGGAACTTTTCCGTTATACGTCCATAGCTGTTGGGATACTCCCTTGGCTACCGTGTTTAGCTTCTCTTCTGCAACCAGGTAAATGTCATGTTTTTCAAAGGGTAGCAAGGGAGACACTTTGGGATCATACGGCGAATAGGCAGTTGCTATTTTTGTGGGCTCCTCCTTAGAATCTGTTTGCGCTTTTGGTGCCGGTGGATCTTCATTATTCACAGTAATCGCGCCGGCCATTCCTGCTTCCTTATGTCCGGGTAAAGAGCAGGAATAGCTTAGGCCCGAATCAGGAATATCCAAAATTGTTGATGATTGCTGATCTGGCGCAATAGCCAACCGAATGCCGTTGGAAAATACGATGTCGTGAGGAATGGAAGAGGTGTTGGAAATCTTGACTTGATAGAGTCCAGCCTGTGTTACATTCAATTTTGAAGGCGAATAACTCATGTCCAACATGTTGATGTTTAGATTGCCAACTATTGCCGAATCAGCTAGTTCAGACTGGGTGGGAGGTATTGATTGGCAAGCTGACAGAGTCATAGCTACCAGCATAATGGTTGCTAGAATAAAATTACCAAATTCCATGATGCTGCCTTGTACTCTGTGCTTTTGTTTGCGACAAGCTGTATAAGACAAAATTTTCTTATTCATGATGACTTCTCTTTTATTGTTGATTATTTGAAGAGCGGATTAAGTTCAAGGTATGCGGCGCATACCCTGCCCGGATTTCAATTTCAGATTGCCCAAGCTGAGGCGGACAGAGTCAGTAACATAAGGAGCATCAATTTCATGGCGATTTTTCCTAACATTAAAATCTATAACTTTAACAGGTTTTTTGTACTTTGCAGTCGGCGACTTTGAACGCCTGCCTGCAGTCATGTAGGGCGTTTTCAATAGCAAAACGCCATCACCTGTGAAAATCATAGTGGATTGCCTAGCGGCGAATCCCCTTACGGATTCAAAATCACTGACTGCAAAAAACCGCATATCCGGTGGTATGGGAGAGGTGACGGGTGCAATCCTGCCACCCCGACCCGATCAGTCTTTCCGCTTTGTTACGGCACGATCCGTGAACAGGACGCTTGGAGGGCAATGTCTGCCCCACTAGTATTACCGTACCCAGTTGAAACTGCGGTAACTTGATATGCATTAGTTAAGCCCAACACGCTTTGCTGCGAATATACGTTAAAGGTGCCGCCTGCATTAGAATAGTTTCCACCACTCACCACGAATCCAGCTGGGCAGGCCTGTTGAACTGTTACAGCATTTGGATACTGATAATATGAATATGAACATGTCCACCACCCACATCCATAGTTATAAGTTACCCATTGGCCACCCGGCAGATGTTGTACACTATTGACAGTGACAGTTTCCCACTGTCCACTAATACCTTGCTGGTCCGAACCACAAACGACGCTGCCATCAGCGTTGACTTTACGGACAAACTCTCCTGCATTGCATTGCCCGCTAACTATTTTTTGCTTAGTGGCAATTTCCGCATTCATGATATCGATCTGCGATTGCAACAGGGCCATTTGCTCCATCACTGAAGTAAGTTGAGCTTGTAAGCCTGCTAAACCGTCGGCATTGGTTGCGATTTGTGTATTAATCGCATCGATTTGCGCTTTTAAATTATTTATCTCGGTGGTATTGGTGCTACCTTGAGTTTCCAATGTTGTTAGCTGTGCTTGTAATGTTGCCAACTGAGTCTGTAAATCAGTGATATTGACACCATTCGCCGCCGCTTTAGCATAAAGATCACTGATTTGTGCTTCCAAGCTGGTTTTGGTGTTATTCAAATCCGTTATTGCGCCTTCCGCTGCCGTCATCCGCGCTTCCAGGGAATCAACATCACCTATTAGTGTTTCTACTTTTTCTTCCAGAGTTGCCACATCGCCTTGAACTTCGACGATTTGGCTATTAATTTCGACAAAAGGCTTGCCGTTGGGCGACGAGCCTTTATCGGTTGATGAAGCTGCGTGACTCACACCACTAGCCAATACGACTGCAATAGTTGCAGCCAAAAAATTTACTTTATTAGACATAATTACCTTCCTATAAAAGATGAAGCGGAGGATGAAAAACTGTAAATCAGCGTCCAATATTTACCACTTTTAGTGTCAATGTTTTACCAGTTAACGCGAAAATAACTATTAAAAACAAAATAATAATAATTTTTCTGGTCAATTTGACGCTGTTAGCTGATTACTTTTCGACGCTGAACTGCGATTATGTAGATTTGCTAAAGGCCTGTAATCACCCATATAGGTGATATGGTTTTTTCTTGCCTTGCTGTTTTGCATTGATTTATACTCACGATCCAATTTTCTTACATTTGGTCAGCCGATATGACGGATGACAAACAACTGAATCATTTGATTGGCGTGCTTTACGAAACGGTACTGGATCCCAGCCGTTGGCAGGAGGCGATGGAGCTGTTCGGGTACTACACGGGCGGTATCGGTGGTCGGTTGGCTACGATAGACAAAAAAACCAAAATCCCTATTGCTTACGTGCTGGGGGCGCCGTCACTTTCTGTGCAAGGTGCAGCCGATTTTGTGGATCACTACTTCTCCATCGACCCTCGAAGTTTTTTTTATGCTGGGGAAGTCGGCGAATGGCGATGCTGCCATCATTATCACGATCAGCATTTCGTAGACCGCAACGAGTTTTATCAGGATTTTTTGATTCCCCACACTGTACGTTATGGGATGCATTCCATAGTTGATGTCGACCACGATCATTTCACTACGCTCGCAAGTTTACGCGCAGTGGGTCAGCAACCTTTTAGTGAGGCCGATCAGCTGGCCGCCCAACGTTTCAGCGGCCATCTGCAACGGACCTTACGTCTGCAAAAACACACCCAAAACCTGCAAAACAAGGCCGAACTGGGTGCCAGGGCGATTGATGCGCTGGCATTATCCATGCTGATCGTCGATGGCAAGGGAGTTATTAAGCATTTGAACGCCGGTGCAGAGCATTTGCTAAATAGTGCCTGACCGAAAAACACATTAAGATTATATAATCAATAGGTTATAAT
>CAZAUB010000020.1:0-6136 GCA_964488195.1 uncultured Methylobacter sp.
ATGGCATCATTGTTCGATTACCTGCCGAAATCAGCGGTTTTGGTGACATCGGATACTTTTGATGCAACCTCACGCGCCTTTTATGCCGAAGCCGAGGATAGGTTTCAGCAAAGAAAATATGATGTGGACAGGCCGCTGTTGAAGCCAGAGCTGTTGTTTTTGTCGGCTGATGAGCTGGCGCAAAGAACCGGGGCATTTGCCCGGATTATTCTTGACGGCATAGTTGCCGAAGATGATAAGCAAGATAGCCTTGATTTCAACTGCCATCCGCTGCCCAATGTAACCATCGATGCCAAACTGGAACAACCGGCTCAGGCATTGCAGCAGTTTGTAAGCGGTTTTGCCGGTAAGATTTTGTTTGTCGCAGAGTCGGCGGGGCGCAGGGAAGCCTTAATGGATAAGTTAAGGCAGTACAAAATTACCGTGAAGCAGGTGGAAAGCTGGGACAAATTTCTTCAGTCTGAACTGTCGCCGTGCATTCTTGTTGCGCCGATGGATCATGGCTTGTGGCTCGAGCCTGATCAAAAAAAATCGCCTGCCATCGCGATCATCACCGAAAGCCTGCTGTCCGGCGAAAAAGTACAGCAACGGCGCAGACGGCGTAAGTCCGGCGCGCATGAGCTGGAAAATATTGTCAATAACCTCAATGAATTGACCATCGGCTCACCGGTCGTGCATCAGGAGCATGGCGTGGGCCGGTACTTGGGCTTGCAGACCTTGGAGATTGGCGGCATCGCGTCGGAATTTTTGACGCTGGAATACGCCAATAACGACAAGCTTTATGTGCCGGTTTCGTCCCTGCATGTGATCGGTCGCTATACCGGCATGAGCGCGGAGAATGCGCCTTTACATAAGTTGGGCGGCGATCAGTGGAACAAGGTCAAGCAAAAAGCCATTAAGCGCATCCGGGATGTCGCCGCAGAATTGTTGGAGATTCATGCTAAAAGAGCGGTCAAGCAAGGGCATGCCTTTGCTGTTGAAAATGTTGAATATGCGGCTTTTGCCGATGCGTTCCCCTTTGAAGAAACGCCGGATCAACAGACTGCTATCGAAACGATACTGGAAGACATGGCCAGTCCGCATCCTATGGACAGGGTGATTTGCGGCGATGTCGGTTTCGGTAAAACCGAGGTGTCGATGCGGGCGGCGTTTATTGCGGTGCAAAACGGCAAACAGGTGGCGATATTGGTGCCGACCACCTTGCTGGCCCAGCAGCATTATCAGAATTTTCAGGATCGTTTTGCCGACTGGCCGGTGCGTGTGGAAGTACTGTCGCGCTTTGTCAGCCCCAAGCGGCAAAAAGAAATTACCGATGATTTGGAGCGGGGCAAGGTCGATATTGTGATCGGGACGCATAAGTTACTGTCGAAAGAGATCAAATACAAAGCGCTGGGGCTGGTGGTGATTGATGAGGAACATCGTTTTGGCGTGACGCAAAAAGAACACTTCAAAAAGCTGCGCAATGAATTGGATATACTGACCCTGACCGCAACGCCTATTCCGCGCACTTTGAATATGGCGATGTCGGGCTTAAGGGATATTTCAATTATCGCCAGCCCGCCGCCTAATCGCCATGCGATCAAGACTTTTATTAGCGAATGGATCGATGCACAGATCAGGGAAGCCTGTTTGCGTGAAATCAAGCGCGGCGGACAGGTGTTCTTTTTGCATAACGATGTTAAATCGATGGAGAAAATGGCCAGGGAACTGGAAACGCTGGTGCCTGAAGCGCGGATTGAAATTGCGCACGGACAAATGCCGGAACGCCAGCTCGAGCGCATCATGCTGGATTTTTATCATCAACGCTTTAATCTGCTGTTGTGTTCTACGATTATTGAAAGCGGTATCGACATACCCAGCGCCAATACCATTATTATTAATCGCGCCGATAAGCTGGGCTTGGCGCAGTTGCATCAATTGCGCGGTCGGGTGGGGCGTTCTCATCACCGGGCTTATGCCTATTTTGTCGTGCCGCCGAAAACTTTAATGAGCAAGGATGCCATTAAACGATTGGAAGCGGTCGAAGCGTCCGGCGATTTAGGCGCTGGATTTATGTTGTCGTCGCATGACATGGAAATTCGCGGCGCGGGTGAATTGTTGGGCGATGACCAAAGCGGTCAAATCCAGGAAATCGGCTTTACCCTGTATACCGAATTGCTGGAACGCGCGGTCAGCGCCCTAAAATCCGGCAAACAGCCGGAGCTCGATACCCCGATGGATCGAGGCCCAGAAGTCGATCTGCAAACCTCTGCGCTGATCCCGGAAGATTATCTGCCGGATATTCATGGCCGGTTGGTGTTGTATAAACGCATCTCCAATACCGAAACCCAGGAAGATTTGCGCGAATTGCAGGTGGAAATGATCGACCGTTTCGGCTTATTGCCGGAGCCGGTAAAAACCTTGTTCAGCGTTACCGAATTAAAGCAGCAGGCCGAAAAACTGGGCATCAAGAAAATAGAGGCCAATGCAGGCGGCGGACGCATTATTTTTACCGCGACGCCTAATATTGACGCCGACCAGCTGATTTCTCTGATACAAACACAGGCGCAATGTTATAAATTTGATGGTGCGGATAAGTTAAGGTTTATCAAACTGTTTGAAACGACCGAGCAAAAGCTTGAGTTTATAACTGAATTGCTGGATAAATTAACCTTGAAAGCGGTTAAAAAATGACGATGATTAAAATAATGGTTTACAGTCTGGCGGCGATGCTGGGACTCTTTTGTAGTCCTCTGTTAGCTGAAGGCGGTGCTTATCAAATAGAGTTGATCGTATTTTCGCAGGCCATGCCCAATACCGAGGTGTTTGAACAGACCGCGCAATCAACACAGTGGCCGTCCGACTTGACTGAACTGTCGGCTTATAAAAAACCGGAAATTACAACGCTAGACGACAGTTATGCGGCATTATCGAAAGACGCGACGTACCAGCCTATCTTGCATGTTGCCTGGATTCAGCCGGTTGGTGAAGGTGGGTTAAACGCTCCTGTTCATATTCAGAGCGCCGACGGCAAGTTGAATGGATATCTCCTGATGCAACAGGGTCAAGGCTTGCAAATGACGGTTGATTTGGAGCTTACCTCTAATTCAAGTGATGGTTCCGGAAAAGGGGTGGTTTACCGATTAAATGAAAAGCGGTCCATTAAACTGAATGAGGTCTATTATCTGGATCATCCAAAGTTTGGTGTTGTCGCAAAAATAAGTCCTTTGTAAAGTATGCAACCTGGACTCAGGGGCTTTTGTTCAGAGTTGCCGTAAAAAATTGCAGACCTATAAAAATTTAGAGGTTGATTGATTCAATTACACGCGACAAGCATTAAAAAAGTAGTGTTAATATGGTTTTTTATGTTATTAAGAAGAAATAAAGGTGAGTGCGATAAAAAAATTTCGCGTGGGCAGGGAGCTTTGCCTACAGGGACAGATATTTGCTCCTCGGTAATTGCTCCTGCATTACTCTACTACACGCCATCCATGGCGTTATGCAATATCTGCATTCACCACATCCCTGTGGATTATGCAGGAGGTAGAGCACCAAAAGTAGGCGCTTTAGGCGACGCAGGAGCAGTTGCCGAGGAGCGGAAGCTTTGCCTACAGGGATGTAGGTAAGGGGCGTGAGCAGGAGCGGAAGCTTTCGTTAGTCCGCCTTGGACTGTTCTTAACTTGGATGTGTTTGTGGAATGGCAACAGATGAGCTTTTGAAATATTTCGAATGGATCGAGATCAATCAGGGTCTTTTAATATGTACATGACTATTTATCTGACGTTTGATAAAAATAAACTGGCTAACAAGTTTGCTAAAGGATTGCAATGCGTTATTAGCCAAAATAATTAACTGAGGAAGAATAATGAAGAGAAAAGATATAGTCCCGACAAGTACGGAGCGGGTGATGCGGGAAAATGATTTCATCGTTTCCAAGACGGATCTGACTGGACGGATTATCTACGGGAACGAGATTTTTATCGAGTTTTCTGGATATGACGAGGAGGAGCTTTTGGGTAGCCAGCACAACATCATCCGCCATCCCGATATGCCGAGGGTGGTGTTTAAGTTGTTGTGGGATTATTTGTCGGCAGACAAGGAAATATTTGCCTTTGTTAAAAACATGTCAAAAGATGGAGGGTTTTATTGGGTGTTTACCCATGTCGCACCCTTGATAGACAAAAATAAACAAAAGGTCGGCTACACCTCGGTGCGCCGCATGCCTAATCCCAAGGCTATTCCGATTGTGACAGACGTATATCGCGCCATGCTGGATGCTGAACGGAACGCGGGGCCGAAGGATGCTATGGCGGCTTCAGGAGCAGTATTGGGTAGTGTATTAAAAGACAAGGGTGTTACTTACGAGGAGCTTATCAATGTATTACAGTCGCTTTAAGAATAATGAATCTGTCGCATTAGCGGTAGTTGCTTTTTGCTGGCTCGGCTCACTGGTTTACGGGTGGATGCCTGTTCTGAGCGGAGCCGAAGGGCTTGCCGTGAGCGGAGTCGAACGGATGATTATGCCGTCTTTGTTGACGGTTGGGTCGGCTTTATCTGTCGTTTGGTGGCGTAAATCAAGATCAGCCGATCAACAGTTACTGGCGAAGTTACTTAGCGTAAGTCAGGAATGGGCACAAGGATCTGTAGATGTACGACTTACCCATATCGGCGGGAAAGAGCGGCCGCTTCAACAGCTTGCCTGGGCGCTGAATAATTTGATGGATCAGGTGGAAACTGCGCAGGTGGATATGTATTATTCCATGGCCTATGTAACTTATGGCGATTTTACCCGAAAGAGTTACCCGGAAGGGTTGCATGGCGGGTTTGCGACGGCCTTGAAACAACTTAATGGAGTTGCAAAAACGCTGTCGGTCACCACAAGCGCCATCACCGAGCTTATGAACGCCATCGCTGAGGGCGACTTTAACAAAAAAGTTAATGTGAATGTCGAAGGTGAATACAGGCTTGCGGTGGATCACGCCATGCAAGCCATGGAGACTATGCAAACCATGCTGGGCGATGTTGGTAAGGTCATGGGCGGCGTTGCTCAAGGCGACATCAGCCGGCGCGTTCAGGCCGAAGGACGCGGCGACCTCGGCAAATTGAAAGAGGACATTAATCTCTCGCTTGATGCTCTGGGCAGCTTGAATGACATATCCCTTATTGCGAGCGCATTGTCCGAAGGTGATTTGACCCAAACTATCAACAAGGACTATCCAGGCACCTTTGGCGCAGTGATTGCCGGCATGAATGGCACCGTGGAAAATCTTAGGGGATTGGTAGGAGAAATCAAGGATTCCACCGTCAATATCAACACCGCAGCCAAAGAAATTGCTGCGGGCAACAATGATTTGTCGCATCGCACAGAAGAGCAGGCGGCCAGTTTGGAAGAAACTGCCGCCAGCATGGAAGAACTTACTTCTACCGTGCAGATGAACGCCAAAAGCGCCAAACATGCCAACGAACTTGCTGTCGGCGCGACGGATATTGCGGGCAAGGGTGTTGCAGTGGTTGACCAGGTTGTGACGACGATGGAAGGCATCAATGAATCCTCACGCAAGATTGTGGACATTATCTCGGTGATTGATGGTATTGCTTTTCAGACTAATATTCTTGCCCTGAACGCCGCAGTAGAGGCGGCTCGTGCCGGTGAGCAGGGGCGTGGTTTTGCCGTGGTGGCTGGAGAAGTGCGCAATCTTGCTCAACGCGCCGCCGCTGCCGCAGGAGAAATAAAAAGCCTGATTGGCGATTCGGTAGAAAAGGTTGAGGACGGCACTAAATTGGTTGCTCAGGCTGGGAAAACCATGGAAGAAATTGTTAGCGCCATTCGCGGTGTTACCGTCATCATGTCTGAGATCAGAAACGCCTCTGTTGAGCAAACTTCCGGCATCGAACAGGTCAATCAGGCTATTGGGCAAATGGATGAAGTGACCCAACAAAATGCTGCTCTGGTAGAACAGGCCGCCGCCGCAGCGGAATTGTTGGAAGAACAGGCGCGTAATTTGTCGGTTACGGTAGGACGTTTTACCGTTGACAACAGTTCAGCTAGTTCCCAAAGTTCTCCCCGTATAAAGCCGGAGGTCAATAGAAGTCCAGTGCCGACCAAGGCGGCATCTCAGTTACAGGCGGCAGGTAGAGATGAATGGGAAGAGTTTTA
>CAZAUB010000020.1:6236-7581 GCA_964488195.1 uncultured Methylobacter sp.
GGATGATTTAACTATTAAAAACATGACACAAAAACTTTATATTCAAACCAACGGTTGCCAGATGAACGAGTATGATTCCGATAAAATGCGGGATGTGCTCAATGTCTCACATGGATTTGAATTGATTGATGACCCAAAACAAGCCGATGTGTTGTTGCTGAATACCTGCTCGATACGCGAAAAAGCGCAGGAAAAAGTATTTTCGGCTTTGGGTAAATGGCGCAAGATTAAAGATAAGCGCCCCGAGGTGATTATTGGCGTTGGCGGCTGTGTCGCCAGCCAGGAAGGCGCGGCTATCCAAAAACGGGCGCCGTTTGTGGATATAGTGTTTGGGCCGCAAACCCTGCATCGCTTGCCTCAGCTGCTGGATCAGGCGCGCAGCCAGCAAAAACCGGTGGTCGATGTATCCTTCCCTGAAATAGAAAAATTTGATGCGTTGCCGGAACCCAGAGCGGAAGGTCCAAAAGCCTTTGTTTCGGTGATGGAAGGTTGCAGTAAATATTGTACGTTCTGCGTGGTGCCTTATACCCGGGGTGAAGAAATCAGCCGTCCGTTGGATGACGTGATCGCTGAAATCACCTCGTTGGCCAAACAAGGTGTGCGGGAAATTAATTTGTTAGGCCAAAACGTTAATGCCTATCGCGGTGCGATGGACGATGGCGACATCGCCGACTTTGCCTTATTGCTGCATTATGTGGCGGCGGTGGAGGGTATAGACCGGATTCGCTTTACCACCTCGCATCCGATGGAATTTACTGACGCGTTGATTGAGGCCTTTGCCGAAATTCCGCAACTGGTCGACCATCTGCATTTGCCGGTACAAAGCGGCAGCGACCCTATTTTAAAGATGATGAAGCGCGGACATGCGCGTGCCGACTACATTGAAATCATCCGCAAGTTGCGAGCAGTACGCCCCAATATTTATTTGTCATCGGATTTTATTATCGGCTTCCCCGGTGAAACCGATGCCGAGTTTGAAGAAACCATGTCTTTCATCGAAGAAATCGGTTTCGATTTATCATTTAGTTTTGTTTATAGCCAGCGTCCTGGAACGCCTGCGGCTGATTTGCCGGATGACGTGCCTGCGGACGTTAAAAAACAGCGCTTGGAGCGGTTTCAAAAGCGCATTAATGAAATGACGGCGGCCATTTCACAGAGCATGATCGGCACCGTGCAAACTGTTTTGGTTGAGGGGCAGTCTAAAAAGAATCCGCTGCAAATGCAGGGTAGAACCGAAAATAATCGGGTCGTTAACTTTATCGGCCATCCAAGATTGGCCGGACAGTTTGTCGATGTGCTGATTGCCGAGGCTTTACCCAATTCTTTACGCGGTCGGATAGTCGAT
>CAZAUB010000020.1:7681-10524 GCA_964488195.1 uncultured Methylobacter sp.
ATTTATGATTTCACAGGAAATTTCCTTAGCACCTGCCGATAATGGCCGGTTATCCAATTTTTGCGGTCAATTCGATGAGCATTTGCGACAGATTGAATCGCGTCTTCAGGTCGAGATTGCCAATCGCGGCAATCAGTTCAAGGTGACGGGCTTAGATAGTTCAGTCAAGGCGGCTTGCGCCGTCATGCAGAAATTATTTGCCAGCACCGAAAAAGAACAACTGACTGCCGAGCTTGTTCATTTAGCCATGCAGGATTCATCCGTCGACGAACTATTGGATGCTCCAACAACGTCGTCCGAGCAAAACGTCAGTATCAAGACCAAATGCGGAATGATCCGGGGGCGGGGGGCTAATCAACAAGAATATCTGAGGAAAATTGTGACTCATGATATAAATTTCGGCGTGGGGCCTGCCGGAACCGGCAAAACCTATCTGGCGGTTGCTTGCGCCATTGAAGCATTGCAAAGCGAAAAAGTCAGGAAAATTATTCTGGTGCGTCCTGCGGTAGAGGCTGGTGAAAAACTGGGTTTTTTGCCTGGCGATATGGCGCAAAAAGTCGACCCTTATTTGCGACCTTTGTATGATGCGCTGTACGACATGCTCGGTTTTGAGCGGGTTGAGAAAATGATTGATAAAGGCATTATAGAGGTTGCGCCGTTGGCTTTTATGCGCGGCAGAACGCTCAATGATGCGTTTATTATCCTGGATGAGGCGCAAAATACCACCGTCGAGCAGATCAAAATGTTTCTGACCCGTCTGGGCTTTGGATCGACGGCTGTGGTGACCGGCGATGTTACCCAGATCGATTTGCCCTCAGAAAAAATGTCCGGTTTGCGGCATGTGCTTGAGGTGTTAAAGACTGTTGACGGCATCAGTTTTACCTTTTTCGATGCGCGTGATGTGGTCAGACACCCCTTGGTGCAGCGCATTGTTTGTGCCTATGAAGCCTATGAGAAGGCAAGCAAGGCCGAGTTGTGAACGAAATAGAAGTCCAAACTATTTTTGAATCGGCAGGCCAACCGGATCAGCAGCACATCCAGCTTTGGGTCGATGCGGCGCTGGATGGTTATGATCAGGATACCGAGATTGTGGTGCGTATTGTTGACGAACAGGAAAGCGCCGAGCTTAATGAACAGTATCGCCATAAATCAGGCCCGACCAATATTCTCAGTTTTCCGGTTGACCTGCCTGAAGGCATTGAACTGGATTTGCTGGGCGATTTGGTCATATGTGCTCCGGTGCTGGAAAAAGAAGCACTGGAACAAGGCAAGCTATTAGCGCATCATTGGGCGCATATCATTGTGCATGGCGTATTGCATTTGTTAGGTTACGATCATATCGACGAGACGCAAGCCGAGCTGATGGAAAACAAAGAAATAGTAATTTTGAACAAATTACAGATCAATAATCCCTATATAGAGGCGAGATAAATGAGTGATGAACAACCCCCAAGTAGAAACTCCCCGCAGAAAAGTTGGGTCGATAAAATCAGCCAACTACTGACTGGGGAGCCGCAAGACCTGGATGATTTACTTGAAATATTAAGAGAAGCACGGGAAAAACGCTTATTGGATACGGATGCCTTGTCGATGATAGAAGGCGTTTTGCAGGTGTCCCAAATGCGGGTCAGGGATATTATGATTCCCCGCATTCAAATGGTTGTCGTGCCCAAAGACGCTGAGCTGGAGACTATCATGCCGCTGGTTACGGAATTTGGTCACTCGCGCTACCCGGTTATTGACGGCGATCGGAGCAAGGTGGTTGGCGTGTTGTTAGCCAAAGATTTGCTGGCCCGCATCTTAGAAAATAAAGCCCTGAAAGTACATGAAATAATGAGGTCTTCCTGTGTGGTGCCGGAAAGCAAGCGCTTGAATGTGTTGCTTAAAGAATTGCGCACCAACGGTAATCACATGGCGATTGTGGTCGATGAATATGGTCAGTCGGCAGGTCTGGTCACCATCGAGGATGTGTTAGAGCAAATCGTCGGCGAGATTGAAGACGAACACGACGAGCATGAAGACGAGGGCTATATTTTTCAGCGCAGTCCAAATGAATATACGATTAAAGCACTGACGCCTATGGATGAGTTCGACGAATACTTTTCCACGCATCTGGCAACTGATGAATACGATACCATCGGGGGTTTTATTGTCAGTCAGCTTGAACACATGCCTAAAAAAGGCGAAAGCTATGTCGTAGATACCATGAGATTTGAAGTGATCAGAGCGGACAGCCGACGTGTGCACCTGCTAAAACTGAAAATAATTGAGTAGAGCTGTCCACGAAAGGCATGAAAAATATTAGGCTAAAGGCTAAAGGCTAAAGCTCTGCGATGTTGACGTGTGTTTTTTTGCCTTGCGCCTTTTGCCTTTCATCTGATTTTCAATCCGGCGCTTTCATGGACAGAACGCCTATCCGCGTTGCCTAATCATATTTGAGGTATTTAAATCTCGGATCGTCGGGTGTGCCTGTTAATGCGCCACCTTCTTTACCGGGCTGCCACATGACCACTTCTTCGATTTTATGGGCCAATTCAAAGTCCTTGTTGGTGATGCCTTTAGCCGCATGATTCATCAGTTTAACGATCACAAAGGCGTAAGAAACGGTAAGATCCGGATGATGAAAAGCCGCCTCAGCCAAGTGTCCTACTGTATTAACAACCATCAGTGTGGCTTTCCAGCCGCTGGTCTTGTATTTACGCCGAATCCAGCCGTTTTCCAGATACCAGTGCGGCAATTCTTCCTTTAGTCGCTGTTCGATGTCTGCGTCAGAATAAGTATCTTCATGTGTGCGTTCTCTCCAACCCATAATGGTTCACCTCTTGTTTTTGGTTATGAAAAAG
>CAZAUB010000020.1:10624-15457 GCA_964488195.1 uncultured Methylobacter sp.
AGTCATTTTTACAGGCCCCGCCATCCATGATCCTGACCAGGTTTAATGTTTTGTCAGCTTTAATCAGGGTCAGTGGTGGATTTTGACTTGAGCCTTGCGCTGAATCATCAATTATTGCGGACGATTTGTCAGGTACAGGCATGGCTTTTGTGTCCTGTTTGACCTCTTGAGTCGAACAGGCGGCCAGTGCCATAAATGCCATGCTGATTAAAACTTGTACGCTTGCTTTCATAAATTACGCTGTGTTGTTAAGTGAGATTGGAATATTGTAATCTTTAAAAAAGTCGTCAGGTAAAAAAATATGACCATTGACCTAAGGGCGCACTACGACACATAAAAAATGAAAGAGCTGATTATGGATAGTCCTGCCAAGCAGTTGATATTTTTGAGAAGGTATGTCTGAGCCAGTATCCATCATAAGGTTTTATCGCAGTTGCATTAAAATTTTGCTTTACAAGCGTGCCATAAGTAATTAAAAAGTGAGTTTTTTAAGGCTAGATTAATTACGACTATGAAAGCATCTAAATCCGTATTAGATAAGTCCGCACCTGAAGTCGGTGCCGACAAAAGCAAAGATGAGGTCGATCTTGATATTGAAGGCTTCGATTTGGGTTTGAGCAGTGAATATATAACGCTTCCTAATGAAAGTGAACGAGCTGCAAAAAAGATGGCTGCCCGCAGAAAAATTGAACTGTACTGGGAGAAAAAACGCCTACAGGAACAGCTCGGTGATTTTTATGACGAGGATATTGATTTTTAAAAAGGTACAAGGCAAAGGGCGAAGGGCGAAAAAACACCTTTATCCTTTTCGCCCTTCGCCTTTTTTATCCGTTTAATCAGTGCCTCCGCGTTCCATATATTGCTCGGGAGTCGGCTGTCTAATCACGTTCAAGCCATTATTCAATCCGGTTTGCACTTTTTTCAGTTAATATGGTCACCCGTTGGTGGGTTTTTATTTTGCAATCCGGATGTCATGACCTTTTTTACTCCCGTTACAGCAGTCAATTACTTAAATAAAACGTGTTTGTTGATTTTTCTGATTGGTTTTTTCGGTAGCGCATTTGCTAAAGAACATCACTTTCTGGTTCTCAATTATCACGACATTGTCGGGGCGGAAGGCGCTAAACCCCCTTTTAACTCGATGGATGTCAGTGTCGATCATCTTGAAGAACATCTGGGCTGGTTGAAAAACAAAGGTTACAAGATTGTCAGTGTGCAAAATATTCTTGATGCAGCAGCGGGGAAAGATGCGTTACCCGATAAAGCCGCGCTGTTGACCTTTGATGATGGCTACCAGAGTTTTTATACCCGAGTCTTCCCGCTATTAAAAAAACATCATTATCCGGCTACGGTTGCCCTGGTGGGAACCTGGATGGACGGCAACGTCACCGCTGACGAACCGGGCAAGCCGTTGCTCAGTTGGGCGCAGGTAAGAGAGATGGTGCAGTCGGGCTTG
Organism: uncultured Methylobacter sp.; assembly: GCA_964488195.1. Classification (GTDB taxonomy): domain Bacteria; phylum Pseudomonadota; class Gammaproteobacteria; order Methylococcales; family Methylomonadaceae; genus Methylobacter_A. Next base: position 12,081 of record CAZAUB010000020.1, read on the forward strand.
GTGGAAGTCGCCTCGCACAGCTACGACCTGCATAAAGGCGTGAACGCCAATCCGCAAGCCAACTCGCAGGCAGCGGCGGTTACCCGGCTGTATGACGACCCGATGCTGGTTTACGAAACCGATGAGCAGTATCGTGAACGCATCAATGCAGCCATGCTGAAAAGCGCCGAGTTCATCTTTCAACATGTCGGCGTCAGGCCCAGGGCTATGGTTTGGCCGTATGGGGAATATAATCAAATCGCCGTGCAGGCCTCGCGTGAAGCCGGAATGCCGATGACGATGGGGCTGCTGGACGGCTTAAACACGTTGGCGGATATAAGCGCCTTGCGCCGCTTGATTATGGTCGATAATCCCGATGTCAGCCAGTTTGCAGAACTTGTTACCGGGCTGCGTACCGGCAGGTCTTTGCGGGTGGCACATCTGGATATGGATTATCTTTACGATGAAGACCCCGAGCAAGCCGAGCATAATCTGGATGCCGTGATTCAGCGCATCAAAGACATGAACATCAACACGGTTTTTTTGCAGGCCTACGCCGATCCTGACGGCGATGGCAATGCCGATGCCTTATATTTTCCCAACCGCCATTTGCCGGTAAAACAGGATTTGTTCAGCCACGTCGCATGGCAATTAAAAACCGTCGCCAGAGTCAAGGTTTATGCCTGGATGCCGATTATGGCCTATCAGGGCAAAGCGCCAAAATCTTGGTATGTTCAGGAATGGCGGGACGGCAAGGCGCAAAACGCCGAGCATATTTATACCCGGCTGTCGCCGTTCAATCCCGAAGCACGTCAGTATGTGGCTGAAATTTACGAGGACTTGGCCAAGCATTGTAATTTTGACGGCATTTTATTTCATGACGACGGTATTTTATCGGACTACGAAGATGTATCGCCGCTAGCGCTAAGCTTTACCAAAGAGGCATGGGGCCTGCCCGATCAATTCGAACAGCTGCATGCGACCAGCAAATCGCGCATGGCTTGGGCACAACATAAAACCGAGTTGATTAACCAATTTACCGACGAGCTGGCGAGTCGGGTGCGCATTTACCGGCCGGGCATAAAAACGGCGCGTAATTTTTATGCGCTGCCTTTGTTAAAGCCCTACAGCGAAGAATGGTACGCACAGTCTTTTGCATCCTTTTTAGTGCATTATGATTACGTTGCCATTGAAGCCATGCCGTTTATGGAAGAGGCAAAAAATCCTAAGCAGTGGCTTACGCAACTGGTAAAAACTGCGGCTAAACAGCCTGATGGCCTTAAAAAGACTGTATTCGAGCTGCAATCGGTCAACTGGAAAACCCAGCAGAACATTCCGATGCCGGTATTTATCGAGCAACTGGAGTTGCTGAAAAAGCTTGGTGTCAGTCACATTGGTTATTATCCCGACAATGTGTTTGAGGATCAGCCGCGCTTGACGGATTTACAACAACATTTTTCACTTCCTGTCTCGCGGTAGTCATGAATTTTTTAATCAATCAGAACTGGCATAATCAACTGACAGGAGTGCAAGCTTTGCTTGCGCAGCAGGCAAAGCCTGCACTCCAAAAACCATTAAAGCTGTGTAGGGTAGACAACGTAACGCTGCAAACCCTAAAAAACCATGAGTAGTTCATTGCAAAATTGGGGCGCAGCAGTCCAGAGCCAGTGGCATCATTTTGCATCTGTATGGGAACCGCTGGATGGTACTATCGAAGGATTCATTTATTACTATCCTTTGTTCATGGCCTACATCTGGATGTTTGGCGCGATTATTTTTTATTTTTTTCATGAATGGCGGCAGCAGGGTAATGCCGAACACCTGCCGGAATTAACGGAGCAGCCCCCCGTTTCCATTTTGATTCCCTGTTATAACGAAGCGGACAATATTCGTGAAACCGTGGAAATTCTGCTGCGCCAAAAATATCCTGCATTCGAAATTATCGCCGTTAATGACGGCAGCAAAGACAACACGTTGGCGATATTGCAGGAGCTGGCCGAGCAACACCAGCAGCTTCGTGTAGTTAATTTACACACCAATCAGGGCAAGGCGATGGGTTTGCGCACTGCCGCATTGCTGGCCAACAGTGAAATCCTGATTTGCATTGACGGCGATGCACTGCTGGCTCCCGAAGCCATCGCCTGGATGGTGCGACATTTTCTTGATAATCCGAGTCTCGGTGCGGTCACCGGCAACCCGCGCATACGCAATCGTTCCACGCTGTTAGGCCGGATTCAGGTTGGCGAGTTCTCAGCCATCGTCGGCATGATCAAACGGGCGCAACGCTCTTACGGGCAGGTATTCACCGTTTCCGGCGTTATTGCGGCATTCCGTAAATCCGCATTGTACGATGTGGGTTTCTGGAGCAACGATATGGTCACCGAAGACATCGACATCAGCTGGAAATTACAGCTGGCAGGTTGGTCGATCTATTTTGAACCGAACGCCTTGTGTTGGGTGCTGATGCCCGAAACTCTGCAAGGCTTATGGAAGCAGCGATCACGCTGGGCGCAGGGCGGAACCGAAGTATTGCTGCGCTATTTTCGTGACCTGTTTCGCTGGTCGTCACGCGGCATGTGGCTGTTATACGGCGAGTGCCTGATCAGCATCGTTTGGGCGTTTTTGATCCTATTGCATCTACTCTACGCCCCCGTAGAATTATTTAGCGAATCGACCAACGAATCGTTGCACGATCTTAGCCCAAACTGGACCAGCATGTTGCTAAGCCTGACCTGTCTAATACAGTTTGGCGTCAGCCTGTTCATAGATTCGCAATACGAATCCCGTACCGGCGGCGTCGCAAGGTATTATTACTGGATGGTATGGTACCCCATTGTGTACTGGCTGATAAACGTCGGCACCACCATCGTCGGCTCGGTTCGGGCGATAAAAAAGAAGCGCGGCCAACGCGCCATCTGGGTCACAGTGGACAGAGGCTTGCGCGAGAAATGAAAGAGTACATTATTAACGCACCACAGTTACAAAGCCTGCAAAAACGGGCAGGCGCTTTATTTGTTTGGGCCGTTTGTTGGGTGATGTGGATTTACTTGTTGATCCCCTTGGTCACCTTAAGCAGTTGGGTGCTGGGCGATAAAAAAATGATCAACGAAATGCGCTGGTTTGGCGGTTATAAAAGCCTGCTGGAATTGATGCAGATTTATTTTGTAACCTTGCTGGTGATGGTTGCGCTCTGGTTATGCTGGATACTCTACCGCACCTTACGGAGCAGGGCGGTACTTCCGGCGGCGCATAAAATTGTCAACGACACCGAGCTGTGCGCGTTTTATCAAGTAAAAATCGACGAATTGCAACAGTGCCGAAACGCAGCCATGATTACCGTTTATTTTGACGATCACGGGCATATCGTTCATCTTGATCCGCATATAGATCGGTAGCCC
>CAZAUB010000021.1:0-4475 GCA_964488195.1 uncultured Methylobacter sp.
ACAGGAAAAATGTGCTTAAATTACAAATGTTACTTGCTTCTATCGCCGACCAGTCTTTTCAGAATATACGAAAGCTGCGCGGCACTTATCATTTCCAGCGATTTGAACTCAGCTTTATCAAAATGCAAGGCAGCCCCGGCGCTAACCCGGCTTCTATTGCCTCAGTAAAGATAGCGCTACAGGACAGTAAAATCCCCGAGGCATTTTTGCAGACCGCCGAGTGTAAACTGGCGGTAGCCGATTTTCTGATCCGACGCTTTCGTCACGGGATAGCCCGGTTTGCACTGCAAAATCGCGGTAAAGACGGCAGCGGTTCCTTTAACACCATTGCCTTGAGCCAAAAGATGTTAAGCAGGGATAGCGTTTTGTTTGATGACGATGCGGTTTATTTGCTCTTTATCATCAGCCTGCCTGGCAAAGGGCAAGGCGGCGGCGTTTTTGATGCCGAGCAGACGTGGATCATGTTGAATCAGGAACTGACCGCAATTGTTGACGCTACATTTTTTTATCAGCACTACGACGAGCAAACCCAAGCGTTGCTCAAGCAGTTTGTTGATATACAAAATACACGCAATCGGATCATGCAGTTTATGCAGCAGCATGACCTAATCGCTTTTATCGCCAATGATGCCAAGTTGCCACGGCATAGCGGCATTGATGATCAGCCTTCCCTGTGCGAGTCTGTTAAAACTTTTCAATCCCCCGCCTCGTTACAAATAACAATCCCGTTATCGGATGGCCGCAGCATAACCGGCATGGGTATTAAGGAGGGCATCACCTGCATTACCGGCGGCGGCTATCATGGCAAATCGACTTTGATGCAGGCGATTTTGGCCGGGGTTTATGCGCATATTCCTGGAGACGGGCGGGAATACGTGGTGACGCGGGAGGATGCTTTTTTCATCAGGGCGGAAGAGGGTCGCAGCATTCGGGATGTCGACATCAGTCCTTTTATCAGCGATTTGCCGAACGGCCTCAAAACCAACCATTTTTCCTCCGATAACGCCAGCGGCAGCACCTCGCAAGCGGCCAATATTGTCGAGGCCATCGAAAGCGGCAGCCGGTTGCTGCTGTTTGATGAAGATACCTGTGCAACCAATTTTCTGGTGCGCGATGAGTTGATCAAAAAAATCCTGGATGCCGCGCAAGAGCCGATCAAGCCGCTTTATTCAACGGTGCGGTCGCTGTGGAAAAGACATCAGGTCTCGATGATTTTTGTGGTCGGCGGCCTGGGTTATTTTTTGCAAAAAGCCGATACCTGTCTGTTGATGGATAATTACCGTTGCAATGACATTACCGCCAAGGTGCGAGACAGGCTGGGGCCGATAGCGGAGGAGGATATGCCAATCTCCGATTTTGCGGTATCGCGCCGTCTGTCCGCTGATAATTTCGATCCCGCTTATACCAATCAGCGCCTGAACAAGACCCTACCCAAGCGCATAAAAGATTTACGCAACGCACCGAGACAACTGGAATACGGCATGGATTTGATCAATCTGGATGCGGTAGTGCAAATCGCTGAAGCACCGCAGATTCTAACCATCGGCTATTGCCTGCTGGCGCTACGGACTAAACTAAAGCAATCGGGGGATAAACCTGAGACCATCCGTTTCTGGATAGACTGGCTGGAGGGCGAAATAAGCAAACACGGATTAGCTACGTTGGAACCTGATTATCCGGGCACCCTTTCGATGCCGCGCAAATATGAGTTGTCTGCCGCTATTAACAGAATCCGGTCGTTAAGGATTTTTCAGGAATGATAAAAGTTATTCACCCAAATGGTGTGACCATTGTAGGGGCGACCGGCCGGTCGCCCTTACGGCAGCTCGGAAATATCAAATCTAACTGATTTTTTTAGGTTAATGGAATCTTTCTTCCAGTGAACTTTTGCTTGGCAGCTCACAATACATGACCATCGTTATCAGTTCGGCGACATTTTCAGCCTGCATTTTTTCCATGATACTTGCCCGGTGTACGTCCACGGTGCGATTGCTGATATTAAGAATTTTTGCCGATTCCTTATTGGAGTGACTTTTGACTATCAGGCCCAGCACCTCTTTTTCCCTCGTTGTTAAATGATCGAGGCGGTCTTGTATCCGGCGTCTCTTGATAAACTCTCCTCTGAACGCAACGTCTTTTTTAATAGCTTCTTCGATTCGTTCCAGCAATACCGCGTTATCAAACGGTTTTTCCAGAAAATCGACAGCCCCGGCTCTAAATGCTTTTGCCGAGTCAGGAATCTCGGCATGACCGCTGATAAATATGATAGGAATGATAATGCCTCTATTCGATAATTCCTTCTGAAGGTCGTGCCCGCTCATTAAAGGCATTCTAACATCCAAGAGTAGGCAGCCTGGCTGATCAGGGTCATAGTTATTTAAAAAGGCCTCAGCGGATTCAAAACTCCTGACTGATTGTCCTGTTGATTCAATCAACAGAGTCAGCGAGTCACGTATGGCGAATTCATCGTCCACTAAATAAACTAGCGGTGTTGCGTTATTAACGCTCATTAGAGTTTCTCCGTAGGGGTAGGATGAAATAAAAAGTGGTGCCTTTTTCAGGTATGCTATTGAAATACAATGTGCCTTTATGGGCTTCGATAATTGAGCGGCTGATCGACAGCCCCATGCCCATGCCGTCAGTCTTGGTGGTGTAAAAAGGCGTCAATATTTTTTGTTGTTGGTCTTCATTAAGCCCCGAGCCATTGTCCTTCACCCTGACCTGTATGCCATTATTGGGAGTCAAGTGACTATGTATGGTTAACTGGCGTTGTTGTTTTTCCGGCAAGCCCTTTAAGGCATCAACGCTGTTTCGGATCAGGTTTATGATGACCTGCTCAATTTGTATCTGATCGACATAAATAGGGGGCAGGTTGTTTTCCAGTTCAAATGTCAGTCTAATGTTGTTTTGTTTGAGTTCGGAAATACACAGATCGACAGCGTCATGAATCAAATCATTAAGGTCTGTAGTTGAGCGATGTTTTGAATGGTACTTAACAAACTCCCTCATGCGATGAATGATCCCTCCCGCTCTTAAAGCCTGTTGCTGGGTTTTGCCTAAAATCTCGGTGAGCTTTACCAGATCAGGATTGTCAGTGTTAATAAGGTTTAAACTGACTTGCGTATAGGTAGAAATCGCAGTCAGGGGTTGGTTGACTTCATGAGCAATGCCTGACGCCATTTCACCCATCAGCCCCAGACGAGTGACATGAGCGAGTTCATCCAGATGTTCCTTGTCTTGCTGCTCCCGGTATTTGCGTAAACTCACATCACGCACAATATGGGTAAAATAGTGCGCATTATCGATTGAAAACTCCGCTGTGGACAGATCCAGGGGCACCACAGAACCATTTTTGTGAATGCCGTCAATCTCCCAAATGTGACCGACGTGTTTTACTGCACGGGGCAAGCTGTAAGTCATTTCTTTTGGCGACAACGGCATCAGTTTGTTAATACTGCAACCAATCAGCTCTCCCGGTTTATAGCCGAAAATGGTTTCTACTGCGGCATTAGCCGATACGATGATGTCGGACATATCAATAGTGATAATGCCTTCCACCGACGCATTAAAAATGGAGTTGAGTTTGGCTTCCCGTTCCACTAATCGGTGCTTGGAGCGGCGGAGTTCTTCAACTTTTTTCATTAAATTCATGTTGGTTGAAGTCAGTGCGCTGTTCTGTCTACGAACCTTTTCTTCCAGCTTTTCATTAAGGCAGGCGATGGTTTCTTCCGCTTGCTTGCGTTCGGTTACATTACTAATGCTCAGGAGTATCTGTAACGCTTGTTTTTCATCGTAAACAATTGTTGCGCGGCATTCAATATAAGTTAACGGGCTGCTTTTTTCGCAGGGTTGCGATAATTCAGCGCAAAATTCAAAATACTTGCATTCTGACTGAGTGGGCGAGGCATCTATATTCTTGATTTTGGCGTTAAGGACGTGATCGGTTTTTTGAGCTAAAAAGTTACGGAGAAACGAGTAATAATTATCCTGCTCTGAAGGGTGAATAAATTCCCGCAATCTCCTGTTGATCAACTCTTGTTTCGAACAACCCAGCAGGGTTGCGGCCGCCATATTGGCTTTTTGGATGACCCCTGTTTCATTTAGCGTCAGATAACCGACGGGGAATGAATCATAAAGTTGCGCGTAGTTATCACGGGATATAGTTAACTCCAGATGCGCCCTGTTCAATTCCTCATTCTGCATTTGCAGCTCAATTTGGTGAGTCTGAAAGTCAAACAGTAGTTTTTGAATATCCTCAGTGGACATTCGGGCAATATCTGCGCTGGATTTAGAGATCATGATTTCTGCCTTTCTTCGGACAGCTTTACGGTGCTTATCCAATAAGGCCTCTGCCTTGTTGTCAAGACTTTCAGTAATCAAGCGTCTAGTAGGTGATTTTCTCATAACCAGTACTTGTTTCCATGGGTTGGCAAAATAAGAGGATTCCCAAGAATAAGCATACCATTCCCCCCTCT
>CAZAUB010000021.1:4575-15007 GCA_964488195.1 uncultured Methylobacter sp.
AATGTACGGCATTAATCAGTAGAAATACATAGGTAAAATTACCTAGGTATGCGTACGAATTTTGCCTTTGTTTTATTTATTATACGATTTGACCACAGATCAACGTTAACAATTCTGGTGAGTCATATGGCAACGTGTATAGAGAATGATGGGCAACAGTTGGATACAAACTGGCGACATAAAATTCCCTGGATTGATATTGAGCTAAAGGAAAAACAATTTATGAATGAGGCGCTTGAATATTACAAAGAGGTAAAAGCCAAATCAAAGAAAAATGCCCATGCCGAAGCTAAGAACCCCAGGTTTTTTCGCTGAAGTGTCAATGATATTTGGTCGAGTATTTTCCAAAAACTAATGAAGTGAACGTTATTTTCTCAGGTCTGAATAGGCTCACGATCGGCTAAATTCCTGGAAAAACAGAATTTGGTAGGTGTTTATACTAATTATTTCACCTTATTTTTAGTGTTAGACTTGCCATGTAGCTGTACCAATTGTTCCTCTATCCCTTTGTACATAAAATAGAAAATGGAGCATGTTCCTTCAAAATGTGCAGGAGGGCGAAGTTGTGGCCGATTTTAATTCAGTGCAAAACAATAAGGAGGCTTTTGACGAGGATAGGTTTCATAAAATGGTTGCAGAACGCGCTTACTGCAAATCCGAAAAAAGGGGTTTTGTAAGTGGGTATGAAATGGAAGATTGGCTTGAAGCCGAATCGGAAATTAAAAATCAATTTTTCTACTGGTTCCAGGATGCTGAGTAGTTATCTAGATAATAATGGTTGTTGTTGTTGACTTAAAGAGATGGTGCGTAATATGAAACGAAACAAGATAATTGAGACCCTCAGTCAGGACAAATTGATAGAGCACAAGCAGCGTGTTGCTTTTCATGAAGCCGGACATGCGGCGGGTATTCATTTAAATAACAAAGCCAGACAATTGCCGCCGGTTTTTTTTAAAATTATTTTTAAAGAGATGAGTAGCGTGACAGCAGCGGATGTTATGGCTTATCAAACAACCCATGACGATTGTATTGCACGGGTGGAAGGCGGGCGGTTAATTGAATTGTTACCACCGTCTATTGACAGTTTGGCGAGTGAATTAACGGAGCACAACGATGCAATGGTGCAATTGGTAAGGGATTACGGGATAGCCTTTGAGGCGGATATTATTAACCTGCTTATCGGACCGTTGGCTGAAGCAAAACATGTCGCAAACACCGATGATGAGCTATTCAATCATAAATTAGTCAACCTGAAAGCATTAAAAAATTATGGCGGCAGTTCCGATCTTGCCTTGGCTAATGAATATTTACAAAGTTTCTCTGCCGATAAACAACAAAGTGATGAAAAATTGGATGAGTTGTTTAGCGTCGCATTTGACTTTATAAATAATGATGCAAACTGGGCTGCTATCATCAAACTGGCCGATTATATTCTTGGCAGTACTAAAAATATTATTGGCTGTGAAGAGATTGTTTCAATGCTTGATCAGTCGGTGGCTCATTTTCAAAATCAAAGAACCATGGTAAGGTGTCAATTACCAGCAAAACTGAGCCAACATGGCTATTAACATAAGGCATCATTACAATGGATGAGTCAAAGAACAACATTATCAAGACTGTACTCACGTTGCTGGGTAATGTCTTTGTGTATCTGAAAAATTTATTGATGGCCGGTTTTAGTTATTTATCCAAAGAAGAACCGGAGCGGGAACTTAATAAACCGCTGGATAAAAAAATCTTCAGCTCCAGAAAAGGGAAAATTCTTTTCTTTGCATTGTTATTAATTTTGGCGCTGACCTTTATTAATAGCGTTCAGGAAGTGCAACGTGACGAAATCCCCTACAGCCAGTTTATCAAGCTACTCAAAGAGACAAAAATTGACAAGGCGGTGGTAACCGAGCGGTTTATTACCGGTGTTATCAAGTCTGATGATCCGAAACAGCCTGCCAAAAACTTCATGACGATTCCGTTGTGGCAAAACGACCTTGCTCAAATGCTGGAGCAGAACAAGGTAGAGTTTGTGGTCAGAAGCGGCGAGAACTGGTTGACCAATCTTTTTTTCAACTGGGTCATCCCGATGTTAATCCTGGTGCTAATCTGGTCATGGGTCATACGCCGCACCACGGCCGGTGGCGCGCAGTCTTTCCTTAATTTGGGTAACAAAATTCACATTCATCAGGACACCCAAGCCAAGATTACCTTTGATGATGTGGCCGGTGCCGATAGCGCCAAACAGGAACTTAACGAGTCCATCGATTTTCTAAAAACCCCGGAAAAATTCCAGAGATTAGGTGGACGCATGCCCAAAGGTGTATTGATCGTGGGGCCGCCTGGAACCGGGAAAACCCTGCTGGCGCGTGCTGTTTCCGGGGAAGCGCAGGTGCCGTTCTTTAACATCAGCGGCTCTGAATTTATTGAGTTGTTTGTCGGCGTGGGCGCAGCCAGAGTGCGTGAGCTTTTTGAACAGGCGCGGAATCAAGCGCCCTGTATCATATTTATTGATGAGCTCGACGCGATTGGCCGCACCCGTGGCGGCCCGGTGATGATCGGTGGTCATGATGAGCGCGAACAGACCCTGAACCAGCTGCTGACCGAAATGGACGGTTTTGATCCCTCAGTCGGCGTAGTGGTGATGGCGGCAACCAATCGCCCTGAAGTGCTGGATAAAGCGCTGCTGCGCTCCGGGCGTTTCGACCGCCAAATCGTTGTTGATAAACCGGATTTGCGCGACCGTGTTGAGATTCTTAAATTGCATACCAAAGCGCTGACGCTGGCTAAAAATATCGACCTATCAATCATTGCCAGGCGTACGCCGGGACTGGTCGGCGCAGACCTTGCCAACATCGCCAATGAAGCGGCGATTATGGCGACGCGGGTCGGTCACGATAAAGTCGAAAAAGAAGATTTCGAGTCGGCTATCGATCGCATATTGGCCGGGCCGGAAAAGAAGAACCGGGTTTTAAATCCCGACGAAAAGCGCAGGGTGGCATTCCACGAGGCGGGCCACGCAATGGTCGCCGAACATGTGCCGACCGGCCAGCCGGTGCATAAAATCTCCATCATTCCCCGAGGCGTGTCGGCATTGGGTTTTACCTTGCAATTGCCGGTAGAGGAAAAATTCTTATCGACCGAAGGTGAACTTAAAGACCAACTAGCCATATTGCTGGGCGGACGTATGGCCGAGCAGATTGCATTGGGGAGCATCTCAACCGGTGCTCAGAATGACCTGGAAAAAGCCAGTGAGATTGCCCGCAACATGGTCTGCAACCTGGGTATGAGCAAAAAAATGGGGCCATTGACTTACGGCAAACGCCAGCAGCTCCAGTTTCTGGAAACAGAAGTCTCGGAATACCGCAATTACTCCGATGAGACAGCCCGGCTTATTGATACCGAAATAATAGCGCTGGTCGAAGAAGCTGAAACACGCGCCCGTGAAATCATCATCGCAAACAAGTCGTCATTGGACAAACTGGCCGATTTGTTACAAGAGAAAGAAGTGATTAATAGGGACGAAATGCTTGCCTTGCTTGGGAGTTGAGACCGTCGTATCACTGTAAAGAAATTGTCTAGGAAAAATGACTATTTCACCTGCAAAATTATCTGCCTTACTCGTTTTATTTTCTACAGGGTTGTTGTCTTGCGCCGAGGTTAAAGAGGCAGGAAGGACAATAGGCCATACGACACGCAATGTCACCAGGGAAATTGGGCACGGCACCAGGGATGTTGCCAAGGAAATCGGTCATGGCACGAGGCGCGTGGTTAAATCCATTGGGCAGGAATCTAAAGACACAACGGAGCCGCTATCCGATGACGAGAAATAATTTAACCTGATTAGCAAGGAACCTCAGCCAGCACCGTCATTCCGGCAGGGACTCACGTCAGGCTTTCCTGCCTGACGCCCTTCGGGTAAATGCAAATCTGTTCCAGACAGATTTGTGCCGGAATCCAGGATACAGGGATGTGAAAAATAGATCAAAAGTGGCTTCATGCGACTAAAAAATGGTCTGCGAGATCCAATGTTGCCATCCATGGCTTCTGGATCCCGGCAATCCATGCCGGGATGACGCGTTGTGTAGATACCTATGCACTCAAAGAGAATAGGTGCGGAGAATAATCCTCAAAAAAACCGCACTTTTAATCACACCCAACTTGATGAGGTACATGATAATGAAACGATATAATTGCTTGTGGGTTTTTATGCTAATGATGATTACCGGCGCCTCATGGGCTTACGGTAGCGGCAGTAGCAGCACAAAAGCCTGTACCAAACCCGAATTTTCCAATTTTACGCCAGCTGAAAATGCCGAAATTGCTGCGGGTTCAACCTTTTCATTTTCAGCGTCTGCAAACACTTTTCAGAATACCATCAAGGTTACAGTAAAAGGATTGCCGGCTACCCTCAAAGTCACGCCAAAAAATGAAGGCGGCTTTCAGGTAAGTGGAACGATACCGGCATCGTTAATAAACGTTTACGCCAGAATTGCCATCACTGCCGATGGACAAAACAATTGCAAGGGCGAAGGCGGCTGGTTAGTGAAAATTGCCGAATAATAAAGCTCGGTTTGATTAACTACGCTATTGCGATTTTGCATTACCTTGTTCTGCTGCTTTGCGATACCAATATGCTGCTTTGGTATCGTCCCGTATTACGCCTTGCCCAGTTTGGTATTTAAGGGCTAAATTGTACTGCGCATTTGCATTGCCTTGTTCTGCTGCTTTGAGGTACCAAGAAACCGCGAAGCTATAGTTCTGTGTTACAGATTGACCCAAGTCATACATAACACCTAAATTGAACTGCGCTTTTGCATCGCCTTGTTCTGCCAATTGTTGATAAAGTGGGAAGGCTTCAGCATATCGGCCTTGGTCGTACAAATCATATGCCCGTTGAAACGTAACATTAGCACTATCAGCGCTTGATGGTGGCGGCTGCGTGTATTCCCGTTGCGTATCTTGCTTGTGATAATACTGTTGTTCAGTTGCTTTGCTGGTTTCGTTGAACTGAGCCTTTTCACTCTGCTGCTTAGCTTGAGCTTCTTGTTCTCGAATCCATGCGTTATGTCCTGCACGCTTAACCGGGTCAATCAATACTGCATAGGAAGCATTCACAAGTTTCATGACTCTTTCGGCTTCCTCATTGCTACCCTGGAATTTATCGGGGTGAAAAGTTTGACAAAGGGCTTTATAGGCCGCTTTGATGACACTGATGGGGGCGTCTCTTGTAACCTTTAGGTTATCGTAATGGGTGCGGGTGTTAGTCATGTAACTTAAATTATGTTGCTGTGAACGAAAGACGTTACAATTATAACCGGTTTCTATTATCGCATTAACAGCAAAAACGCATACTTCTGCGGTTTAAATATGGCAGTCCTTCATGTTGGGCTAAAGATGTCGTTACTTGAATTAACCTGGCTTTATTCCACCATGTTGAGTTAAGAACTTGTCCAATTGATTCGCAAACGCTTGTATGTCGCGTGAGTTTAACGTAGAAGGCCCGCCGGTATCGATTCCGCTAGAGCGTAACGTATCCATGAAATCGCGCATATTCAAACGTTCCTTAATATTGTCTTGGGTATAGCGTTCGCCGTGCGGATTTATAGCATGGCCACCCTTGCCGATCACTTCATATGCTAACGGGATATCGCCGGTAATCACCAAATCGCCAATGCTTAATCTTCTGACGATTTCGTTATCGGCCACATCGTAGCCGGATTTTACTTGTAAAAACTGGATATAGCGTGATGGCGGAGTTTGTAGATATTGGTTAGCAACTAGAGTAATCTTGATTCCAGTACGCTCCGCCACCCGAAACAAAATGTCTTTGATTACTTTCGGACAGGCGTCCGCATCAACCCATATTTGCATGACATACTCTCAATCAGTAAAGAAAATCACAAACCTTCAAGCACGTCAGGCATATTGCCAATCTCAGTGCGATTGAGTGTTGTTCGTGCAGTCCCATAGCGAACCTTTCCAGTGACTGATTAACCCCTGCTCCCCGCATACCGGACAACACCAGCTGATCCGTTTTGTTTCAGGGTCAATATAAGTATCAATCTCCCCCATGCATAGTCTTCGATTGGGACGCCTTCGACAGCGAACGATGGTTGCTCCTGCCTTTGTTTGACCCGAAGCCGTTGCAGCAACAACAATCTTTGTGGTAATCAGCGAGTCGACCCGCAGGCCCATCCTTAGGGCCTATGCTACCATCGGGGGCCAAGAAATGTGTGAGATCAGCAATCAACATGGCTCTGGTAAGTGCGGCATTTAATTTGGTGTGGACAAGGTGAATGACAGGAGACCCACGCTCTAATAAATTATTATCAACGACTGGAAATCTTAGACTTTCAATTGCTTCGCCCAGCGATAAACGCTAGTTTCAACGATTCTCTCATGCGCCCAATGTAGCCAGCGAATGATGGTGGAATATAATATCCTCAGGAAGGCAAAGGTTAACAGCTGCGATTTGGTCAGCGCAAACACTCTGGCTACTAACAAAGTGCCGAGTAATTTCGCCAATATTTCCATTAGGATGCCTTGCAGAATCAATCCATTCGCGATCAATCCGAATGCCATGAGATTAATCGGCGTAACAACCAGTATCGGAATAGTAAACGCTACCAGCGCTATGGTCGGAGTTGTCTGTCTGAGCCATTGTTCAAATTGTTCCAGATTCAACCATTGGGATAATGAGTGCCCAAATGCCGTCAGGAAATCCCAAAGCCACTCCTCAATGATCAGGAAGATAGCTAAAAGCGAAAGTAGAAATTTTTTCATAGTCCGATCGAAAGAGAGCGTTCAAGGCCTGTATTATAGGCGCGACATGCCATAATTCAATCGATTAGCTCAGCAATTTGCGAATTCAAGTTCGATTGTGTGGCCTTTTGATAGTTCTGTATAGGATCACGATCCTCAATTAACGTCGAATATTTACCCGTGCATTTAATTCTTCCTGAAAGGCTAAGACTGACCTTCAACCTGCTGTGTGTAAATCTATGGATTATGTCTTATTTGAAAATTAACTTATCCTGTGTTTCAAGCAGATAATCTCCTAGCTCATTGTTATAACAATCAAATTTTATCCCGTATTCATTGCGGGACGAACTGGAATGGCGGACAATTTTTGCTTTTATCACGAATACCTTGCCAGTTTTAAACTGAAGATTCAGTGTAATTTGTTTACTGATACCGAGCTTTTCGCCTGTTGAAATCAGAGCGCCTTTACAAGAGATGTCCATCAAGTTAACAGAAATGGTTTTACCAAAGCCTAATCGACCGGGAACATTGATAGCAACGGCAATATCGTCGCGAATAAAACGCGTTGTAACACGGTTATTTTTCTTAAAATCTGTTTGACTGCCGAAGTTAAATGAATCATTGATGCTTGTTGAATGGTTCAAGTCTAATATGGCGTCAAGATCGGTAACTGACTCTTCAGCAGACAGAGATTCTTTCCTGTTGTCGCTAGCATCAAACCCATCTTCAAGCATCTGATTATCCCTCCCTTCAAACCCGAGTATTCATTTTTTTCCATGGTCATTTTTCCACGCTGTTTTACACCCAGTAATATTAAATGAGAGAAAAACCATCAAAAAGGCTCCAAACACATAGTTTTATTGGGGAGTTTGGATATTTAAACGACAGGTTCATCAGCCGGTTTACCAGGATGATAAGTGGCGTACACATAAACCGGGATAGCAAGGCCGCCTAGACTATTTTCAATTAATGGCCACACATCATCCCAGTCTAAATCACCTACACCTGTCGCTATCCGTGGCATCGCGATTGAAGCAAGTTTTTCAGCGGCTATAATTTTCACTAATGCACTTAACGCGTGCCTGATATTGTTTAAGGTCGCTTTGCCATGGAGATGATCATGACTATCCAAACCTTCCTGAGTGATTAAATGCACAATACGGACATTATTTGGCCCAGCCCACATCCAGGCCTCACCCGGCTTGGTATTATGCTGATGGCACCAGCGATGAAAGTCCGTATGCATGACGGGGTATTTGCTGCTCAATTCAAGTGCCAAGCCTTTATCCATAGGGTCGTTTTTTTCCACCCCATGTGCAATCGCTTGCGCCTTGCTCAATAGAATATCACCATCGACTTTGTATATCATAATAACCTCAGTATTACCTTTTATTCAGATCATGCAGCCCTGTCTTAGAGACCAACAAATACAGAGATTACTCTATTTTTATTCGGTTTTAAATCATTCCTGATTTTTGCCCTAATAAATAAGCGGAGTAGTCAACCAGAGCCTCTATCATTAATACTTAAAGTCTCGGTAAATAAGTTGACTTTGCCCCGATAAAACACTAATAAATCAGCTGGACTCAAAACATTCACACAGCCGCCGCATCAATGCCGCGCAAACTCAGCATCTTGCCATGACCCAGAAAAAAACCAAATCAACCCAACCGGAAAATCAGCCTAAACAAGATAGTGGCTTCCCCATTGTCGGCTTGGGCGCTTCCGCCGGGGGACTGGAGGCCTTCGAGCAGTTCTTCCGCAATGTCCCTGCCGATAGCGGCATGGCCTTTGTTCTGGTCTCGCATCTTGATCCCAGCCACGCCAGCATTCTGACCGAAATCCTGCAACGCATCACGGCCATGCCGGTAGTTGAGGCGCAAGATCAAATGCCAGTCGCGCCTAACCACGTTTATGTGATCCCTCCCAACCGTGACATGGCCATCCTCCATGGCGCCTTGCAACTGAGCATTCCGACAGTGCAGCGCGGGCAGCGCATGCCCATCGATGCGTTCTTGCGCTCGCTGGCGGAAGATCAGTCCGAAAAGGCCAACGGCATTATTCTGTCCGGCACCGGCACCGACGGTACGCTGGGCTTGCGCGCCATTCTCGGCGCAGGCGGCATCACCCTGGCGCAGGAGCCGACCACCGCCAAATTCGACGGCATGCCGGTCAGCGCCATCCAGGCAGGCTATGTCACCCATGTTTTGCCGGTGGAGAAAATGCCTGAAGCCCTGCTATCCGGCATAGGAACACTGACCCTCCCGTCCCCCGCCGCTACACCCACGATTGCATTAAGCGGCATCAATCGTATCCTGCTGCAAATACGCACCAGCACCGGCCACGATTTCTCGCTCTACAAAAAAAGCACCATCACCCGCCGCATTCAGCGCCGCATGTCGCAGAACGGTCTTGAGGACACCGAGGCCTATATCCGCTACCTGAAGGAACATCCGTCCGAGATTACGTCGCTGTTCAAGGAACTGCTGATCAATGTCACCAACTTCTTTCGCGACCCGGAGGCTTTCGTGACGCTAAAGCAGGACATCCTGCCTGCACTGCTTACGGACAAACCGGATAACTATATTTTTCGTGTCTGGGTGGCAGGTTGCGCCACGGGTGAAGAGGCCTATTCCATTGCGATGGTATTGCGCGAATTAATGGATGAAAACCACTATCAGTTTAAGGTGCAGCTATACAGCACCGACCTTGCCGAGGACACCATCACCATCGCCCGCGCCGGTTTTTATCCGCCCAACATCGCTCAGGATGTCACGCTTGAGCGGTTGCGCCGTTTCTTCATCAAGGAAGACGGAGGTTACCGGGTTAAGAAGGACATTCGCGAGATGCTGGTGTTCGCCATCCAGAACGTCATCAAGGATCCGCCGTTTACCAAGCTCGACCTGCTCAGTTGCCGCAACCTGATGATTTACCTGGAACCGGAACTGCAAAACCGCCTGATCCCGGCCTTTCACTATGCGCTCAAACCGGGCGGCGTGCTGTTCCTGTCGCCGTCGGAGGGCATCGGCAACCATACCGAACTGTTTACGACGCTCAGCCGCAAGTGGAAATTCTATCGCTCCACCCCCACTACCGCCTCAACCCGAGTGATGTTGACCAGCAATTTGAACTGGGCTACGGAGCCGACACACAAAGCGCCGGAAGACGTCATAAAAACCGCCAGGGAGACCAACTTGGCCGAACTGACCCGGCGCATGCTGCTCCAATTCTATGCGCCCGCTTCGGTGGTGTCGGATCTCAAAGGCAATATCCTCTTCGTCTATGGCGAGACCGGCAAATACCTGCGCCCGGCACCCGGCCAAGCCACTCTCAATATGATTGATATGGCGCGGGAAGGCCTGCAACTGGAACTGCGCGCCGCCATCCAGGCCGCCAACCAGGGCACACAAGCCCTGAGCCGGGAACTGTCGGTCAAGACTAACGGCGATTTCCACCCGGTACAGCTTAGCATCCGAACCTTGTCGAATCCGAATGACCAGCAAAACCTGCTGCTGACCAGCTTTCAGGACATAACCCACCCGGCAACAACCGGCAAACCGCCACGCAAGCGTAGCTCCAAGCCGAATGAACTGCGCCATATCGAGGAACTGGAGTATGAGCTGGCCTACACCAAAGAGAACCTCCAGGCCACCATCGAGGAACAGTTTGCATCCAACGA
>CAZAUB010000022.1:0-1755 GCA_964488195.1 uncultured Methylobacter sp.
CCAGCCACTGGTTGTGGGCGTCCGAAAATTCGGTTTCAGAGGGCGTCAGCAGTTTAATCACCGAACCCAAGGTGCGTTCATTGCTGAGCAGGCGACGTTGGTCGAGGCCATGCAGGGCTGGATCACGAAACCGGGTGGAATAATCGTGTTCAAATATATTGGTGACTATATCCATGTCCTTGTCGAAATCATCGACAAAGACAGCACCGGAAATAATAGCCCCGGCAATGGATTTTGAAATCTCCGATTTTCCGCCGCCGGATACCGTGCTCGGCTTATGACAGAAAGTGCCTTCCTGATGGGTGCCGATCAAGCGCCAGCTGGGCGCATGCGGGTGGCGTTCCATGTGGATCTTAAATCCGTTGGGATAGACATAGGTGTGGTTGAACAGCAATTTAAGTGTTTGCGGTTGTCTGTTATATGTCCAGCTGATTTGCTGTTGCTGTATGTTGAACTTTGCCGTATTGGGAATATAAATGATGTCGGGATAGTTTTTGTCAACGGCATAGCCTTGTTCTTTAGGCTCTATGACCGACGCCAGCTGCCGGCAAACTTTATCGAAAGAATAATGCTCGCTAATATAGGAAGTATGCGGCAAAAAGATTTCGCCAAGAATGACTCTCGGGAAAGCCAGCGCCCCTCCTGAATGCTCTTCTTCACAACCGCCGTACAGATTGGCTGAATAGCTGATATGGGATTTGATTTCCTTTTTGCTGTAGCCGAAATAGTTGTCGGCAATGAGGGTAACAATCACTCCCTGCATGTTGCGGCACACCAGTTTAAAGGGCTGGCCGTTATTATAGAGCTCATCTTCATGTTGCCAGCACATGCCGTCTTTGCGCTGACGCTCGCTGGCATCATCAAAATGCGGCAGACCCAGAGCCTGTTTGCGGCAATGAACCAGATGCGGTGCAAGAATAATGCAGCCGGTATGTCCGGTCCAGTGATCAATATCTAAAGCGGCATCGTTCTCAGGCAAAAATGGGTCGCCTGCATTGCCGAAAATAGATTCAACAAAATCCAGGTTGGCGACGAGTCCTCCGGGCGCAAAAAACCGGACTTCCATGGTTTTGACCGGCATGGTGGCGGAAATTTCCGGACACACGATAGGTCTCATCAGCGATGATACCCAGAGTTTTGCGGTGTTTTGTTGGGCGCTGGTAAAAGGCAGGCTCAAAAGGCCGGCGGGAGGCGTCAGGGCCGCACGCAATAGCGCCGCGTATGCCGGTACCGGCACTTCGTTTTTATCGGCCGGAACCGGAAGGCCACCGGCGGCAATATGGAATACGCCTTTGGTGGTGCGCCGGTCATTTTTTGGGTTATGCAACACGCCTTGCTGAATCCGGTAGGAATCAACATAAGCCGAATGAAATTCGTTATGCTGAAAGGGTAGGGACAACTCCCTGGCCAGTCCTTTTTGTTCCAGTACAAAGGTTTCTCCCGGCAAACTGATGGACGCGTTCTGATCAACGTATACGCCGTTTTCAGTCAAGTAACCGTTAAGAAAATCCTGTATACGTTGGTCAGCCGGACAACGGTATTTGGCCAGCGCTAACAATCGACGTTGCTGGGAATAGTTTTTTAACAAACCGTCGGCAATTTTGAGGTATTGCGGGTCATTTTCCACTTCGCACGTTGGCTGGCCCAGTGCCGCCAGTTGCAGGTTGATGTGTTGTAATTCCTCCAGTCGCTTCGGGTTGGATGAGTCAGGGTGGGATTGATTGGTCAGTGAATTCATGCGTGTTGGTTCCGGCG
>CAZAUB010000022.1:1855-11225 GCA_964488195.1 uncultured Methylobacter sp.
TATTGTACCAGCTACTCACGAATAAAATTCCTCAAACTTTTGAATGAAAATATTCAGTTGATCACCGGGCAGATGATTGATACCCGCCGCTGCTTTGCGTCCGCCGCCGGTTGGGAAGGCTGAACATAGCTCGTCAGCTCCGGTTTTATTGGACTGATTTTTACTACATACTGGCGCTCTGACGCCAACCTGATAATCGTTGCCCTGGTTATGGGTGATCACAGCATGGGCTTTGGTCGGATTAAGATTGGCTAGAAAGTTCCCGAATGCTCCGTTAACGCGCCTTGCCCAAATGGTGTCGGGCAGGATGAATACGGCGACTGTGTCACTTTGGTATTCAGGGTTAATGCGTTGGGCATTTGCCATGTCTTCTTGATAGCCCTGTTTCAGTTGCGTAAAAATATCAGGGTTGTCACTGATAAAGTCAAAAGGCGATTGGAAGCCTGCCATTTCCCGATATAGTTTATCCGGGGCAAAATAGAGATCATCAATGCAGCTGCCGTAACCGTTATAGTTGATGTAAATGCCCAGGTTTTTCAGGTTTTCGAGCTGTGTCTGGGTAATGTTTAGGGAGGCGGCCAGTTGTTCGGCGCTGTGGTTTAAGTTGTCGCCAAAGGCCGCCGTTATTGCCCATAACGGATATTTCCCGTTCAGGTACTGATTGACCAGTAAGCTGGTGCAGATGGCGCTGTCAGTGTTAATCAGCGTTTTAAGATGGGGATGATTGGGGATATCGCCGGACTGATGGTGATCTACATAAAAAACATGAGCTCCCAGATTTAAAAACTCATTAAGCCGTGCACTGTTTTTTTGCAGGGAGATATCCAGCACCGTGATGTGGTCGCCTGAGCTTACGGTAAATTTATCCAGTAACTGTATATCGCGTTTAATGCCGGTAATGAGCTTTGCTGCCAGCGGTCGATCCAGGCGTAGTTGAATCAGTGCGCAAATGCCGTCGGCATCGCCATTGAAGACATCAAAATACATGGCTTATTCCAGAGTAGACAAGATGTTTCAATCGTGCAATAGCGATATGACCCATTGCAAATGATCGATAGCAAAAAGGGCGCTAAATTAATGCCGCCCTTGAGTGTCAAAAAAATTCGCTTGAATGGATAAATGTGTTCTACCGTAACCGCCCTCAATACAAACACGAAATATCAATGAAGCCCAATTGATGGACCTTAAAAATTATCGTTTTCTCTTCGAATGTAACGGATCACGTCTTAAAATCGATTAAACAGCAATACCTACCTGTAAGGCATCAAACCAGTCTAAAAAGCGTTTGACATCATCACCTTTAAACATCCGCCCATGCTGTGGAGCCAATATATCAATATCCAGATTTCTTACCCGTTCAATCCAGACTCTTTTTGCCTGATTTGACGGCATCCATCGCTGATGCCAATAACGCATCTTTTCAACATGTGCCGAGAAATTATCAACAAACACAGGAGCATCAGGCCCCTCAATAGCAGCGCCGACATCGCCCGTCATCAGAATCTTGGCTTGCGGATCATAGACATGAAAATTGCCGGGCGAATGCAAGTAATGGGCGGGGATAAGCTGCAATTCCACAGACTCTAATTTAATGGTGCCGCCATTATCTGGAATTGGCACATATTCTATTGATTCACAACTGTAATGCCGCAAGAAACCTTCCCAAATGGCCGGCGCATGGAGCTTGGCATTTGTTAAAGCCTGATCCCATAAGCCCAGTGATGAGATTACGTCAGGATCCTGATGCGAAGCGAACAAATCCGTTATTTGATCCACAGGGGCATGATGCAGCACAGCGGCCATCATCGGTGCAAACAGCTCAGCGCCACCTGGATCCAAAAGCAGGCAGCGGTTCGGGGTACGCACTACATATTGGTTGGTATCGATTATATTAGCGGGTTTACCTTCATCCCTCCCAAACATAATCCATTGATGCGATCCTTCATATATCTTGGTCATTTTCATAAAAAAACAAGCCTTCTGTAGTTAGCAGCTATTTAGCTATTGCGATAAATGGATAATGCGATTCTGCAACGCTGCACATTATCATGAATGGTATGTGCAGCTTTATCCACACTTTCAGCAACTGCCTGCAGGCTTTGCAAATATTCACCCGCCTGTGACGCTTCGATTCTTGAGTTTGCGGCAATAACCCGAGCGGCACGCGCATGATGCATCACCGCTTCAAGCTGGCCTAACAGTTGCGAGACATCCCGTTTAAACTGTCTCTGGCAATCTTGCATTGCAAGCCTTGCTTTATCCACAGGCTCTTGCATTGATTTGGCATAAACAGCGCCTTCAGCCATTTTTGCTGCCAACTCAAACTTATTATAAGCAGTCGTTTTTTGGAATTCATCGACCGTTAATCGATATAACACCAATGCATATATATTGATATTAGTAACCAGTTCAATTGTTTCTTTGGCCAATTCATTAATGAAGTCAGTGATCGGCTGAAACCCTTTTGCTTTGTCTCCCGCCCTGAATGCAATAGCCTTGGCATTAGCCGCTGCTAATGATATTTCCTTAGCCACCACCATGACAGCACTTAACTCCGAGGTAATGGAAGCTACTGCAATAAATTGTGCTTTAGTCTGATTAGTCATATTTAATTACACAGCGTGAAAAGTAACATTTTTTAAAATTCTGTACCTAGCACAATACGTTCTTACTTTGTTATGGGGGTAATGTGTCCATATAAGAAAATGATGCCAACTACATCCGAAAGGGCTAAAGATAAGATCAAATAACCTTGACAGCCTGTTTTTTTTAGTTAAGCTTGCCGACACTGTCAGGCTTAATCAAGCTTAAAACTTTATTCGAGACTTCTTCCAAAGATACCACATAGTCAGTGCAACCCAGCTTGAATGCAGCACCCGGCATACCCCAAACCACACAGGATTGCTCATCCTGAATAACTGTTTTAGCACCCGCATCATGCATTTCTTTCATGCCCATTGCTCCGTCAGCGCCCATGCCTGTTAATAGCACGCCAATGGCATTAGCGCCTGCACATTGAGCGACTGAGCGAAACAGCACATCAACAGCAGGTTTATGGCGATTGACCGGCAGTCCATCACTCAAATGAATAATATATTTACCTCCCTCCCTAATCACCAGCATGTGTTTGTCTCCAGGTGAAAGATAAATATTACCCGGCTCAACCGTCTGTCCATGTTTAGGAATACAAGCCGACATCTCCGTTGCAAGGTCAATATGCCGGACAAATGATTCACTAAATGCGGCAGGCAAATGTTGCGTTATTAAAATAGGCGGGGTATCTGCTGGAAATCCTTTAACGACTGCTTTAATCGCTTCAGTTCCACCCGTTGAAGCGCCTAAGGCAATTATCTTATTGGTGGGACTAATATGTGTTTGTACAGCTGCCGCTTTCAGAATCACATCGACTGAATGTTTCTCTGAAATCTCGGGAACAGTTGCTACAGGACTTTTGGCTTTAGCCGCTCTAGTGTAAACATTGCCTACTTTCGCTTGTGCCGCAACGATGACCTTGGAAATAATTTCTTCGGCGTACTCATTCAGGGTATTGACAACATCAACTTTGGGTTTGGCAATAAAATCGACCGCCCCCAGCGCCAAAGCATTTAAAGTGGCCTCTGCACCATGTTCAGTCAGCGTGGAGATCATCACAACCGGAGTCGGCCTTAAACGCATCAAGTTACTTAAGAAGGTTATCCCGTCCATGTGCGGCATTTCAATATCCAGCGTCAATACATCTGGATTTAATTGCTTAATCATGTCTCTGGCAATAAGAGGATCTGCTGCTGCGCCGACTACCTCAATATCGGGTGACGAACTTAAAACTTCAGTCAGTATTTTTCTGATTAATGCTGAATCATCAATAATCAATACACGTATCTTACCCATAAATCCACTCTAAAAAACCATCGTCACCATCAAATAGGTGCATTTTTAATATTGCCTGTAGGAGCGGCTTTAGCCGCGACCATCGCGGCTAAAGCCGCTCCTACAGTTATTCAAGTCTTCTAATATTAGCCTGTGAGGCTACTTTTACCTTGGCAATTATGTCCTCGGCATAGTCATTCAATGCATTTTCCACATCAACAATCGGTTTAGCTATAAAATCTACTGCACCCAACTCCAGAGCAGTTAAGGTAACTTCAGCATTGCTTTCTGTGAGCGCTGAAATCATCACAACAGGCATAGGCCGGAGGCGCATCAAGTTACGCAAAAAAGTTATCCCATCCATACGCGGCATTTCTATATCCAAGGTCAATACATCTGGATTTAATTCTTTAATCATCTCTCTGGCAATAAGAGGATCTTCAGCCGAGCCAACCACCTCAATATCCGCAGACGAATTTAAAATCTCAGTCAGTACCTTCCTGATTAACAATGAATCATCAATAATCAATACACGTATTTTGCTCATTGTATACTCTTAAAACAGCTCAACATCACCCTCAACAGGCGCATTTTTAATATTGTTAAAGTACTGCCGCTCTCTTCTTATAATTGTATCATTATGCAAATGCTCGATTTTTTTCATCCCGACTTTCCCTGTTTTAGGGAAATAAATTATTTTCCTGGGATAAATATCGCCCAAGTCCTGAGATAATAAAGGCAACCCTTCCGTATCAATATAATCCAAAATGAAGTCAATATTTTTAAGGCCTACATCAGTCAAAGTTGGAATGATTTTACCGCCGCCAAAAACTTTGACTTCCAAGTTTTTCCTTTTGCCGCCATTCATCAAAATGGTATTAATTAAATGCTCCATGGCATAATTTCCATAGCGGGTTGCATTGCCAACAACTGCTTCATTGCCTTGCTTTAGTTTATCTGCTGTGGTTTCCGGTAACATAAAATGATTCATTCCGCCCAAACCTGACACCTTGTCCCTGATACAGGCCGATATACAAGACCCCAATACTGTTGTAATCAACTCGTCTTCCTGAGTTACATAGTATTCACCGGGCAAAATCTTTGCGGCAATCACACCACGCTCTTTATCTATATACCTATTAATGTGTTCAAAACCATCAATGGAGGGTAGGCCGATATCCTTGCTAGTACTCATTAGTATTTACGTGTTTTTCCTGTAACTAGTACATGCAACCAACTCAAACTCATTTGAAAGCTGGTTTAATGATTCTGAATGTCCGATAAATAACCATGACCTTCCAGACAGCATTTGAGCATATCGTTGCGCAAGCAATGTCTTGGTTTCACGATCAAAGTAAATCAAAACATTGCGACAAAAAATAAAGTCAAAATGGCATTTCATCGGCCAATCTTGCATCAAATTTAATTTTTTAAACTGAATAATCTGTTGTAATTGGGGTCTTACTTTTACTTGGCCCGACTGTGATGATTTACCACGCATAAACCACTGTTTAAGTACATCTTCCGGTAAATCACTGACGCGATCTTCCGTGTAGACACCCTCCGATGCTGTTTGTAAAACATTGGTATCCAAATCAGTTGCTAAAATCTTAATATCCCAGTCAGCCGGTACATTTTCCAACAAAGTAATCGCTAAAGAGTAAGGCTCTTCACCCGTAGAGCAACCAGCGGACCACACCCTGATTTGCCTGGAGGTTTTATTCCTAATCAAGACTTCTGGAATAACAACATCACGGACATAATCAAAATGATGTATTTCCCTAAAAAAAGCAGTCAGATTAGTTGTTATAGCATTGATAAACTCGGTAAACTCGTGATCAGGGTAATCTTTAAGATACTGGCAATATTCATTAAAATCCGCTAGCCCCAGTTTCCTTATCCGCTTGGACAGTCTGGAATAAAACATATCAAATCTTTCATCAGGAACCTGAATACCTGAATGCTCATTGGACAATTTTCTTAAAAAATTAAAGTCATCAGCAGTGAATTTAAATTCGCGAACCTTCTCAACAATAGCCATCTTTAAACTGCTTCCCTTTAGTCAAAAGTCACACAGCATCAACGTCCAGCACGTCCAGCAAACCCAGCAACTGGGCAGACTCAACAAATCGTGGGGATGGATAAATAATGGTTACTTTCTTTTGCAGCTTATCTGCATCTTTTTTCAATGAAACCAGTAATTGCAAAGTGGCTGTATCAATTGACGATACGTCAGATGCATTTATTTCAATTTGATCATGTACAGCTAATAAATTTTTTAACTTTTCGTATAAGTTGACGACATTCTGAATAGTCAATGTAGCATCTAAATCGCACATGCCCTCTTCCGTTTCCTCTGAAACAGAATCCTCGGCAACTGCTCCCTGCGTTGCTCTACCTCCTGCATCCATGCAGTCGTCGGCAACTGCTCCTGCGTCGCCTAAAGCGCCTACTGTTGGTGCTCTACCTCCTGATCTGACCTCCATGGATGGAGGAAATGCCGCAAGACTGCCGGGAGCAGTCGCGGCCATGCAGTCGTTAACCATTTCTTTAACCAAAACTGTATCGTTTTCGTCCTCAATTGTAACTATTACTAATTCATCTTCTGTAATTATATTTAAAATTACAATTTCTTCAGGATTTCCTGTCGAATCTTCAGTCATCCTAATTTCATTATCACACCTTGCTCCTTCCGGTGTATTATCGCTATCACAACATCCGTTATCGATTGTTTCTTCATTTTTACCGGCATTGCCTTCCATCCACGCTAACGGATCGTACCCGATTAAATCATTTTCTTCACTTGTTGCCATACATCACCTTGTCTTCAAGAAAATCATGAGCAAGGCTACGAAAATCCCTTGCCGAACGACTTTTCGGACTATATTCTAAAATTGTTTTACCAAAGCTGGGACATTCTGCAAGCAATGCCGTTTCTCTAATAACTGTTGCTAATATTTGCTCAGGAAAATGCGTAAGCAGAACATTTAATACCTGACTCGATATTCTTCTATTTGGCGAATATCGCGACATCACCAATAATGTTTTATATTTCCGCTGCAAAGCCTTTTCAAATCTCTTAATCGTACCCATTAGATGAGATAACCCTTGCAACGCAAGAAAATCACTGGCCATAGGAATTAAAATTTCGTCAGCTACAACTAATGCGTTTGCAACCAGTAATCCTGAAGACGGCGGACAATCAATAAAAACAAAGTCCTGATCATTAAGACCTTCATGCAAGGCATCTTTTAATAAACCACCGCGAGGTGCATTATTGTCGGCTAGTTGCTCAATGTCCTTAAGTCTTAATCCTGATGTGATTAATTGCAGATTATCCCTGACGAAAATAAGCTGCTGCTGAATTTTTTTCTTTTTCAACATGGCTTCATCAATACCGCTAATACCCTGCTCTGTAATACCAAAAGAAACGGCTAAATGACCTTGCGGATCAAGATCGATAGCTGTGACTTTTGAACCAGATTCTGCAATGGCATGACATAAATTTGCCGTAGTCGTCGTCTTGCCAACACCACCTTTCTGATTGATTATTGCAACAATTCTCACCTGTCACACCAAACTTTCAATATCCTCAACCTCATCGGGATTGAGCAATTTATCAACGTCTAAGAGCATAATCATCTTTTTCTTATACACATGCATACCTCGCATGTAACGCGTATCAATTTTTGAGCCGAAATTTGGGGATTTTTTGATGTCTTCCAAGTTAATATCCAGCACATCAGAAACTGCATCAGCCACTATCCCCATTACAAACTGGTTTGCAGCATGCTCAACACAGAGCACAATAACTACCGTTTTGGGTGAATATTCACAGTGCTCCAGAGAAAATCGTTCCCGTAAGTCTATGATAGGCACGACGGATCCGCGTAAATTCAGCACGCCTTTAACAAAAGCAGGCGTATTCGGTATCACACGAACAGCTTCCCAGCCGCGAATCTCTTGTACTTTCAAAATCTCAACCCCATATGCTTCACCTGCGAGTTGAAAGGTAAGAAATTGCTCTACCCGACTATTATTTGACTGCACATCTGTTGTCATTGTTATAGTTTCCTGTCGGTTATATAGTTTGCAGCTTAAACAATATTAAAACTCTTCCCACTCGTCGCTGCTATCGCTTTTGGGCTTACTCGATGATAAGGGGGCTATAGGTTTTTTTGCTGTTGTTGCTGATGCTCTTGCTGGTACAGCAGGCACCTTACTGCGCACAACGGGCCTGGTCGTTGCAGAAGCTCCCTTTGAATTGACCCTGAAGAAGCTAAGTAACTGGGTCATATTGGTAGACTGTTCGCTCATGGCAATACTACCTGCGGCAGCCTGTTCTGCCAAAGCCGCATTTTGCTGAGTAATATCGTCCATTTGAGAAACCGCTTGATTGACTTGTTCGATACCCGCTGATTGCTCTGAACTCGCACTGGCAATATGCGAAACAATGTCGCCAACTTTCGCAACGCTTTCGACAATTTCAGTTAATGCAGCACCTGTTTCATTAACAAATGCTGTGCCGGCACGAACTTTCTGCACACTGTTCTGAATCAATTCATTACTTTGCTGCGCGGCAGTTGCGCTCCGTTGAGCCAAATTACGAACTTCTGTTGCAACAACTGAGAATCCACGTCCCTGTTCTCCTGCCCTGGCAGCTTCTACGGATGCGTTTAATGCCAAAAGATTAGTTTGAAATGCAATTTCATCAATTACGCCAATAATTTCAGCAATTTTATTACTGCTTTCATTAATTTCCTGCATTGCAGCAATAGCTGACCTAACCACGCCGCCGCCTTTTTGAGCTAATTGGCTTGCTGCATTAACAACCTCAGTCGCTTGCACCGTATTCTGTGCATTAGTTTTTACGGTACTTGCCAGCTCTTCCATACTGGCAGCTGTTTCTTCCAGACTGGCCGCCTGTTGTTCAGCTCGATGTGACAGGTTGTTATTACCACTGGCCATTTCTTGTGATGAACTGTCTATAAAATCAGCGGCGTCCCTAATATGAATGATAAATTCACTGAGCTTTGCCAAGGTGTCATTAATATTATTCTTGCATTCAGCGTAGACGCCTTGATATTCATTGGTAATGGCAATAGTCAAATCGCCTTCAGCCATGCTTTCCATCACCCTGTTAACGTCACTAAACACACTTTCAATAACATCCGTTAATTCATTGATGCCAACAGACAGTGCTTTAGTAAACCCTTGTTTGTCATTTAATTTTATGCGTGCACTTAAGTCACCGACTTTAACGCCTTGCACCAATTGATCAATTTCTTGCTCAATTAGAACTTCATGGGTTCTATCCTGCCATTCAGCAACATAACCAATACGTTCGCCGGCATCGCTATTAACGGGACTAGCGGTAACATTCATATGCCGACCGGCAATGACCAGTTCCGCATTGTATGATTCTTGTAATTTTTCCAATAGGCCACGTTGAACAGCCGGGTTCTTGTGATACAGATCAATACTGGAACCCATCAATTTATCG
>CAZAUB010000022.1:11325-14666 GCA_964488195.1 uncultured Methylobacter sp.
TATTCCCGAAACGTCCATCGCTCAGCCGGTAACAAATAGTGATAGCAGTTTCCAGCGTGTCGGTTATTACCCGGGTCATATTGATACTGACTGCCGATGCCATCATGGCTAACAAGGCAACACCCGCTAACAAGCCGAACTCTTGCGTCAAGAACAATCGATACATCAAGAAAAAGATAGGCGCCAGTAAAGCGGATACTGCAAATGCATTTTTCTTCCCTATTGCAATTTCGCCAATAGATTTAGACATCGCCGCCAAACCACTTGGCCTTAATTTCACTTCGCCGGCGCTAATTTTCTTGTACAACAAATCAGTCGCTGGAATCAGATCACGCTTAGGTGGGTGTCGAACAGAAAGGTACTCATAGACTTTGCCGTCTTTAAATAACGGCATGGCATTTGCCTCGACCCAGTAATGATCGCCGTTTTTACACCTGTTTTTCACCAGTCCCTGCCAGGGTCTAAGTTGTTTTAAGGTTATCCATAAATCTTCATAAGCCGCCGAAGGCATGTCAGGATGACGGACGATATTATGTTCCGCCCCCATCAGCTCATCACGGGTAAAACCGCTGGTTTCAACAAATGCGTCATTGACGTAGGTAATACGTCCCATCAAATCAGTTCTTGAAACCAGGATTGTTCCCTTTTTCAGAATGACCTCATTATTAGTTAACGGCATATTAATTTTCACGCTACGCCACCTCTTAAAATTTCACAAACCATACTAAATACATATAAATCATTAGTTTTCATCCTGATCCAATTCCTCTAGTTTCAGTAATTTATCCACATCTAGCAGCATCACCATGCGCTCATTAACCGATACTAGTCCGTTAATGAATTCGTTACTTACTTTAGTCCCAAAGTCTGGCGCACTTTGAATCTCCGTTTTATCCACACTAATGACATCAGAGACCGAGTCAACAACAACACCCATAATGCGCGTCTTGTTGTTATCGCCGGTTTGCAGCACTACAACTACCGTCAACGGTGTGTATTCGGCTTTACTCAAGTTAAACCTTTCTCTCAAATCGAGAATCGGCACAATGGAACCGCGTAAATTGACTACACCTTTTTCATAGTAAGGGACGTTGGGTATTCTGGAAACAGGCTCCCAACTTCGTATTTCCTGTACGCGAAGAATATCAACGCCATATTCTTCTTTACCTAAGGCAAAACTCAGATATTGCACGGCGTTATCCAGGTTTTTACTATAGTGATATTGGTCAATATCTTTATTTTCAGCTTCTTGTGCCATATCTGCTTTTATATATTGTATTAGCGAATTGAAAAACGCACCAAACCTGGAACATCGAGAATCAGCGCAACAGAACCATCACCCAAAATAGTTGCACCTGAAACGCCTTCCACCCGCCGGTAATTTGCTTCCAATGATTTAATAACAACCTGTTGTTGACCCAATAACTCATCTACGAGCAAACAACACAGCTCACCCTGTCCCTCAACGACCACAAGGACACCCTCTTTTGATTTTGTCGGATTGCCCGAATGAACATTAAAAATTCTGCGCATTCTAATAACAGGCAAATATTCATTGCGTAGACGGAAAGTTTCTCCTTTGCCTGCAACTTTGTTCAGCATTCTTTCCGTAATATTAATCGATTCAATAATGGAAACTAACGGCACGATATAGGTCTCATCACCCACGGCAACAGATTGACCATCCAGAATTGCCAACGTTAACGGCAAGTGGATTGCGATAGTTGTTCCCTTACCCAGTTCTGAAATAATTTCTATATTGCCACCCAATGACTGGATGTTTCTTCTCACAACATCCATACCCACGCCGCGACCGGAAATATCAGTAAGCTGCTCAGCAGTTGAAAAGCCTGGCATAAAGATCAGTTCAAATATCTGTTTTTCGGTAAGGAGGTTATTTTCTTCAACCAATCCTTTTTCTATGGCTTTAGCCAGCAGTTTATCTTTATCTAATCCGCGACCATCATCAATAATTTCTATGACAATGTGGCCGCCACGATGATACGCCTTCAGCTCTATAGTTCCTGTTTCAGGCTTACCGGCTGCGACCCTGTCCACCGGCATCTCTATACCGTGATCCAGACTGTTCCTAATTAAATGAACCAACGGATCATTGATCAGCTCAACGACGGCTTTATCAACTTCGGTATTTTCCCCGACCAGTTTCAGCACAATTTTTTTATCTAATTTACTGCTGATATCATGCACTAAACGCGGAAAACGGCTAAAAACAAAACTAATGGGCAGCATCCGAATATTCATGACGCTTTGCTGTAGGTCTCGAGTATGCCGCTCTAACTGGGCAAGCCCTCTTTTAAGTTGGCCAACCTTATCCATGCTAAAGTTTTCACCGACTAAACCCAACATAGATTGTGTGATCACAACTTCGCCAACCATATTGATTAAAGTATCAATTTTGTCCGTATCTACCCGAATCGAACTGGCTTTTGCTGTAGTTTTTGCTGCTTCATTATCTAAATCTTGTGAATCCGCTTTTTTGGTTTCTGTAGTCACCTTAGATTTGACTTCAACAGGTTTGGGGGCAGGATTATTAGGTGTGACTACTGCGGGTTCTGGTTCAACCTTTTTTACAACGGGGACTGATTTTACGGCTTTGGCGAGCGGTTGAATTTCCATTTCACAATCACCTTCAACCCAATTAAATATTTCCCTGATTTCATCACCGGAAATATCGCCGACAACTTTTAAATCCCAAGAAATATTGCATTCCTCTGGATCTAATTCATAAAAACCAGGAACATCCTGAATATTAGCAATGGTTGTTAATTCACCTAGCTCATTCAATTCTCGAAATAGTCTTACCGGATCATTACCGGTTTTAAGCAAATCCAAATAGGGGCAAAAAGCTATTTTCCAACCCTGTTCGCCTAATTCAACGGGTTCTTCTTCAACAGCATCGGGGACAACACTGATAACAGCCTCTACACTTGCTAATTCCTGTTCAACTGGGGACACTGTTTCTTCCGCCACCACACCACCATTAAGCACAACTTCCAAAGCTGCTTTATGCTTTGCTACGCTGGCATTATTAACATCCTGTTCATTCTGTATCGCAGTCAACATCTCTCTGAGACAGTCAACCGATCCAAGCAAGACGTCTACTGCAGGCTGGGTTACCTGCCGACGACCATCTCGCATTTCATCAAGCAGGGTTTCCATAATATGAGTGTAATCAGCAACAACGGTAAACCCAAAAGTTCCACTGCCGCCCTTAATCGAATGCGCCCCTCTGAAAATGGTATTGATTATTTCCGAATCGATATCACCCATATCGAGAGTTAGCAATCCTGACTCCATTGCTTCCAGGCCTTCGAAACATT
>CAZAUB010000023.1:0-13769 GCA_964488195.1 uncultured Methylobacter sp.
ATTTTGAACTGGCCTTTGGCTGGTTTAAACCACTTTTTGGCATCGCGTTCTAAAATCACAGCAAAACGGCGTTCGGTATCGGAATCAAATTTCTGTACTGGATATAAACACTTACTGAAACTGCCAAACAGCATCTGTTTGATCTTGCCTTTATCGCTTACGGTATCTCGATAAGGCTGAACAGATTGACCTGAAGCAATGGTATAAGCGCAAGTTTTTAATGGCGTAAAACCACTGCGTACTTCCACTTCATAAGTATCAGCTTGCTCCCAAAAATGTTCAGCCATCTGCGTATGTATGGTTTTGGCTAGTAATTGGCGGTTATTGCCTAAAACATTATTAACTTCATCTTCTGATAGATAGCTATGCAAATGCTCAACGGCTTGCGTTGCCAAGTCATAGATTAAATCGGCATGGTCATCATAAGAAATATCGTCATAATCAATCAGGGCGTGAACGATGTAATTTTCCGGTTTTGCTTCGATTAAACCCACTTGCGCAGCCATCAATTCTTGCTCGTTGGTTTGCAGACTGTGAATAACAATATCCCGCTCTGAGGGTTGTAAACTCAACCCGCTAAAGTTCAACGTAAACGGCTTGTAACCATAACTAACTACACCTTTAGGAACCACAACTACGCGCGGAATATCTATCGTATGGTTCATCATCAGCGCCGTGGCTTTAGCGACTATATCAGCCACATCAACCAGGGGTTCGGTATCAAACAATGATTGTTGACCCGCGCTTAAATGTTCCGTAACAGCCTGAATAACTGATTTTTGTACATCAGCATTCAATAAGGCTTTGCTGGTGGCAACAGTCCCTGGGTTGTGTTGCAGCTTGTTCAACTCAGCGATAGCGAATTGCGCAACTTTGGTTTCGGCAACACAATTAAATACAGAGGGGGTGTTATCTAATGACTGATAAACCATTCCGCCGATTTTACCGTTAATTAGCCGATCCAGATTGGAGCCCACGGTCACACTTTCGGTTTTCTCTGTATCGGAAGGCGCATCGAGAATCACCTGCTGCAAGCGCAGTGGATTTTGAGGATTATTGGCTTCATCAATAATTTCCTGAAAACGATCATGAGCCACGATGTTTAACCTATCCACGGCGGTTACGCCGGTACGTTTTCCATAAGGTAAACGCAATCCACGGCCTATCGATTGCTCTATCAGGGTTCGAGCATTCGCCGCACGTAACGGCACGATGGTGTACAAATTAGTGACATCCCAGCCTTCTTTCAGCATATTGACGTGAATCACCACTTCGGTCGGTTCATCCCGGCTTTCCACAGCAAGCAGCCGGTTAATCATTTCTTCTTCGGCGGCCCCGCTTTTGCTGCTATCCACCTGAATGATTTTGCCTTTATATCGGCCATCAAAAAATGCCGACGATTCCATCAGCTCTAACAATTGCGCCGCATGGGTGGTGTCTCTGGCTATCACCAACATAAAGGGTTTAACCACCGTTACATCGTTTTCGTGTGCGTAAGTCAGCAATTCCACTTTGGTCATTTCATGCAGACGAATGCCGTCCATCAACTTGATGCGCTCCACTTCTTCTTTGGTATGTTGCGAAACATCGAAGTTACGCTGGGTGACAACAGCAGGTTCTTTAACAAAACCATCATCCATTGCTTTCGCCAATGGGTAGTCCACCACGACATTCTTAAACGGCACCGGCCCTTTGCTGCTCTCCGTAAAAGGCGTTGCCGTTAATTCCAGTCCCAGCAACGGTTTTAATTCATTAAGCGCCCGCACACCGGCATCGGCACGATAACGGTGCGATTCATCCATCAACAGCACCAAGTCCGGTAATTGCGCTAAATAATTGAAATAACTGTCACCTAAATATTCCGACAAGCGTTTAATCCGTGGCGACTTGCCGCCGCGCACTTCGGAATTGATTTTGGAAATATTGAAAATGTTAATGGAGACCGAAGTAAACGCATCCAACGCACGGCCTTTCACTTCATAATCATCGCCGGTAATGATTTTCGGCGAGTTGACCGCAAACTCGGCAATGCCCTTAAAGACATATTTCGGCATGTTGGGCGTAAAGTCTGCAATCAGTTTGTTGTAAATGGTCAGGTTCGGCGCCAACACAAAAAAATTGCTGATACCGTGCGCCAAATGCAAATAACTGATAAATGCACCCATCAATCGGGTTTTACCCACCCCGGTTGCCAAGGCAAAACACAAGGACGGGAATTCCCGTTCAAAATCCGATAATTTTGGAAATTCGCTTTTTAAAACTTCCAATAGTTCAGCAACATCCCGTTTAGGATTTAGCATATCCGGTGTGGCTTCAATGGCTCTTTGCAAAACATCTAACGATTCACGCTGCGGTGCGCGTAAGCTCAAACGCCCAGCAATGGTATTTACAATACGGCTAGTCATGCGTTTTGCTCCTCATTCGGCAGACTTGCTACATATATGGTCAACCTTAATTCCATATCAGCAATGTTTTCGTAAACCGGTCTTTTTCCGGAAAGCCGCTCACTTTCGGCTAAAATCACATCAACACCCGAGCCGCGTCTGTCCATCAAATATTCACGCCCCAACCCTGATTCACGTACCGGGTAATAGCGGGAAAACAAACTTGATAACACCTCATTACGCGGCATCGACATCATTTGCATGGTCTCAACTGTCATTGAGTTTGGCAAAGCACCAGGCGAATAAAGCTCTAAACGATCAGCAAATAGATGCAAGCGAGTTCGTCCACCCCAAATCGAATAATCGCGATGCACTACCGCATTCACCACAGCCTCGAACACGGCACGTAAACTGAATTGCGGGTAATCAATACGTCCCAAAGCCTTACGGGCGGGAACTTTCATATTCAGACGTACAAAATCGAACGCATCCCAGATTTGCCTGTCCAGTGGGCCGTCGAAATCTTTGGCATCCAATTGTTCCTGAGGATCGTTATTGATACCGCTGTAGGCAACCGCTTGAATGTATGCGGAAGGTAACCAGCGTACGGGCTTGGTAGTGCACAGCAAAATTCCCGCAATGGACAGATGTATTTTGTTATCGAATTCGGTAAGCAAATGCAGCCGCCGTAACTGTTGTTCCACAGTCCCTTCGCTTTCTTTCAGGAAGGTTCTGGTCAACAAACTATCCAAGTCGTCGCTAGAGGTATCTGGTACAGCTTGCTCTTCAAAGCGGATAATGCGTGTTTGACTGCGCTGTTGAAATAGGCGCGCCAAAACATCCGGCTCCATTTCGCGTTTAGAGTCAAGAGATCGTTTAAAGTAACCGTTCGGACTTTTGTGTACCATTAAGCTACGTGGAACTTTGACGATAATAACTGGCTGCAATTGCCCAGTCTTGTCCGGCAACTCAATATGCTCCGAAAAAACATCCAGAGGCGGTTTAATTCGCGTCTGGCAAATCTCAGATAACCATTTTTCAACTGTATCTAATGAACTGTAGGCAATTCCGATAACCTCTTTAGTTTTATCATCAACGCCAAAAATCAAAGTGCCGCCATTCGCGTTTGCCATTGCGGCTAACTCATCAGCCAAACTATCAGGGTGAGGCCCTTCCACCTTGTTACTGCTGCGCATGACCACACGCTTCAATTCCAAAGTAGAGTCTTCACCGAGGCGAATTCGCCTTAACCAGTCATCTACAGTCATCATGCCCGTCCCTCTAAATCTTCGAGAATACGTTTGTACCTCTGGCGGAATGCCTCTTCACCGCCTTCCATAACCCGGCAAATATCTCTTCTCACCGAAGTTTCTTGAAGACCGCCCGCCGATGCCAAGTTGATTTGTCCATCGAAATCCATCGTCATCACCAATTCTGCATCGGCATTAACCACAATATTGGCATTATGGGTTACAACCAAAAGCTGCCGATGCACCTTGTTTTTACGCAATTGTTCAACCACCAACTCAGATACTAAAGCGTTATCGAGATCATCTTCAGGTTGATCCAGCAACAGTGGTTCATCACCATGCACTAAAAGAAACGACAGCATCGCAGCGGTTTTTTGCCCAGCGGAAGCTTGATTGATATTTTTGTAGGGCTTATTTTGGCTAGGCCGGTATTCCAAAGTGACCTCATCCTCTGGAAACCAACCCGCCAATTCATCGAAAACTTCACAAGGAAGACCTTCAATGCGTCGCACTAGCTCAGCCCGAAATCGGCTATGCAGTACCAAAGCATCATGTTTTTTCTCATTCATTTCCTCAAGCGATTGTTTAAGCTCTTCAAGCCTACCTGCAATCAATTGTGAATCGTCGACATGGATAACATCCCAGAGAACACCACTTAAGTTTTGCTCTTCGTTTTCCTGCCAGATAGCAGCTGCAAAGGTTTCACCACCACCCAATCTTAAAATTTCACGAAAGCGGCCAACTTCGCTCTTAGTGCTGGCTAAACTTCGTAGACTAACCTTAAGCATGTTGTTCTGTTCAAACAACCCCGCTATGAATTGTTTACGAATCTGAGTCAGTTCCTCACGACACGCTGTTAAAGCCCGCGAAGCCGTATCCACGACTTGCTCAGCCTGCTCCAGTTCAACTTCAAATGTTTTTATTTGCGCCAATTGCTTACTCAGTCTTTCTTCACTCGAAACAGCAAGCGCGGCATCTTCTGCACTGTTAATGCCTTCGCTTTTCAGGCGCTCTGATTCCTGCTGATACGCGAGAATATGTTTTTGATTTTCTGTATTCCAGGCGCTGGCAGCCAGATCGTGCCGCGCCGTATCAAGTTGACCCTGCATCGCCGTAACGATGTCGGCAATCACCTGATACTCATCAACCAATCGATTCTTCAAAGCCATAGCGCTATCGCAGGCGGTGAGTTCAGCAGGTGATTCAGCCAAAAATTGGGTGAGCTCTGTAGCCGCAAGATTAGCAGCTTGATCTACTCCACCTTGTAAACCAGCAACATCGTTTGTCAACAACTGAAAGAAATCGTCCAATGCACGTTGCTGTTGGCTGGCACGCTGAAAAGCTTTCAGCAAAGGCCCAAAGTTGGCGTTAGCAAATACTCTTGCTTTGCGACTGGCTTCTTTATAATCCAGTTCCAGGGCCGGTTTCTTTTCCAACTCTTTTTTCAAGGTGCGCACACGCAAACGCGCAGCCAGTAATGCTGCCTTCCGTTCATCAAATTGCTGAAGCCATGTGCGCTTTTGATCGCGAATGGAATCATCGATGTATTCCAACAGGGCTTGCGGATTATCGGCCAAGGCCAAAATCTGCTTTTGACTGAAAATCTTTACCGGAAAAAGTACGCTTGCCTGCATTTCGTCCAGCCCGGTTACTTGCCAGCCACCTTCATCAAACCGCATGACCTGAGTAGCGAAGCGGCCATCCGCCTGCTTGCTCCAGACATACTGGAAGCGCTGCATTGATTCCGCTTTACCTTTCACAACCTCCACCGTAATTTTGGTGTCAGATAACATCATGCCAGGCTTGTCTCGCTGAACATATTCACTCCGGAATCCTTTAAAAGTTTTCCAAATCTCAGATTCTTTATCCGGCTTATTCAACCTTTCCAGTTCGCTTTCCCGTGCTAATGCCAAACGTAAACATTCCAGCACTGTCGATTTACCGCTGCCGCGTCCGCCGATGACGGCGTTATAAGCAGGGTTAAAGTGCAAGGTCAGCGGGCCGTGACCATCTTGGCGCAGATGCATATTTTCCAAGGCAATCGACTGAATCCACTGTTCCGGCAGCGGTTGCGGATCATCGGGTTTTTCA
Organism: uncultured Methylobacter sp.; assembly: GCA_964488195.1. Classification (GTDB taxonomy): domain Bacteria; phylum Pseudomonadota; class Gammaproteobacteria; order Methylococcales; family Methylomonadaceae; genus Methylobacter_A. The sequence goes on from CAZAUB010000023.1 coordinate 5,726, forward strand.
TCGCTACGACGTAGCGCCGATTCCGGGTCGAGCAACGCCAAGCGCAACCCATCAAAACTGGGTTCGGACATTTTTATCCAACAAAACCGGCTACCGGCATTAGTGCTGCGATGCGGCCAGTCGGAGCCTGAGACTAGCGCCTTGTTAGCGATACGGGCGGCAAAATAACGATAACAGTCATTGTCCAGATTTTGGAATTCCAATCCATCCAGTTTGGGTAATACATCATCAAATGTGCGTCCAGACAACTTGGGTTTGAACGCTCCCTCTGATATATCGGTTTTACCTTGCAGTAAACCGTTGTCTTTTTCGGCATGAGCTGCAATCGCCAAACCATTTAATTCATGGATGCGGTCAATCACAATGCTGATACTTTCACTGAACATCAGCTCGGCGGTAGGTTTTCCTGAATTCGATAGACTCAGCTTGCCAATCAATAAACCATCCAGTACCGATTTACCTGCTTCGGGGCCGAAGATGGCTAAGACATGCAGCGACTCGGATGTGGTGATTTCTGCGCCCGGAAACAGCACAAGCGGACGATAGCCTTCTACGGGCGGCTCTTCACTCGCCATTTCAGCTAACGCCGTTTTCAGTTTTTCTATCCAGCCACTGCTGTTATGGTCGGTGACGGCAACGCAATCAATGCCCTTGCGCATATAGGCCAGCAACCAGTCGCGTGGCTGTAGGGTATTTATTTCGTTTGGATCAAAGTCGCTGGAAGCTGGCGTATGGTTATGAAAATCAAACTTCCACCAACGGGAGCCAGGATAAGATAATTGCGAGTTCATAGTGATTCCTCTTGACGAATCTCTTCCGCCGTCAAACGTACGATTTTTTGATTTTTAAGCACTACAATCGCGGTATTTGTCTGTATTGCGACTTGTCTCGCCAAAGCAGCAGCACGTTTCATGGCGGTGACTGAAGCAAGCAAGTCTGGGTTTTTCGCTAAAAGTAATTGATTTGGCTTCATCTGTTATCTTCTCTTACTCTTATTGCTAACCCCAAAGCTATTAAAAAGTGACATTCTGTGACCAACGCTCATTCAAACGACTGCACTGGAACCTTCAGCTTTTTTTCGGTTGGCTTGAAACTGAAAATCCATTAAATCCACGGGCCGCAGCCGCTTGGTTAAATGCAACACTTCCAAACCTATAATTTCCCCCTCTGCGTCATAATCGACAATAACACCGGGCGCTACTTCCTCTGACTCAACAACGCTGTCATTGACTAACTGTAAATGTAATGCGTCGGCTACTTCGTCAATACTCAATTTCATACCAGACCTCTTAAACTGCGATCGAAAAATACGGTAATAATGCGTGGCGGCTTAATGTTTGCGTTCAAAACAACGCGCAACACTCGTCCATCAAACTCATCGATTCTAAGCAATCGATGTTCCAGATTTGGATCAATACGATCCGGTTCAACACGATGCGGCGATGCGATAGCCTGTTCCAGCCATTCCAAGCGAATATTAGTGCGTTTTTGCAAACTTTCCTTGGCGTGTTCTGTCAATTCATAATTCATAAATCTTCGCCGAATAGATCATTTTGCGCCGAATTTGATTTTTTGGTTCGGTTTTTTGCCGTCTCGTTTTGCTCAAAATTAGGTTCAGGCTGCGCCATCGGCAAGTTCGCCACATTCAAACTGTAATCGTCATGCGCCCATTCGCATCGCGATAACACCATCTTTGGTATCTTCTTTAAGGTGAGATTGGAAAATTGATCGGCTTTACCGCGAAACGCCGCGCAACACACTAACAAAGAACGGTCACCGCCAACTTCTTCCGACAACTCTTCCAGTTGCTGGTGCGACAGGTTTTGCGTGGTGACATAGATAAAGTCCTGCTCGGACGAAACCCCATGATTCCACCATTGCGCATCGGACGGCGCGTAACTAAAGCCTTCCAGCTTGCATAACGCTTCCGCCAGCATCGCCGGATTGTAGTTTTTATTGACCACCCAGTTGCCCCAGCGATCTTGTTCCAGTAACGACGGCGCCAGACTGTAATAACGGAAACCGCCGCCGCCCTGCCAGTTGACTGCTTTGGAAATACCGCCGGGGTCTTCGCCGTCGATGACTTTTTTAAGGCGCGGGACGATATGGGTGTGGCAATGCTCGCCCAGTTCGATCATGATCCAGCGGCGGCCCATTTTGTGCGCGACTGCGCCGGTGGTGCCGGAACCGGCGAAGGAGTCGAGGACGAGGTCGCCTGGCTCACTACCCAATTCAATACACCTTTCAATTAATTTTTCTGGTTTTTTCCCATTTTTAAATTCAACTCCTCCTTCTCTAGCAATTCCGTTATATGGAATATCAGTCCAAAGATTCGTAAGAGGCTTGGCAGGTGTTCTTTCTCCATCAATCTCTTTAACTTTAGATGAATAAAAATACATTTGACGCCCATTTAGCACATAAATATCTTCATAAGCGTCACGTTTGATATGAAAAACCTCATTAATTCGTTTTGCAGATAAATCTCTAATCTCAACAATTTGTCTTCCTGCAACATTACTTATAGCGGTTGGCTGAAAAACCGCCTCGGCATTTTCAAGAGCAAATTGAGCAACCAAAGCATCAAAACCTAAGCGACCAAGCTTTTTTCTTGCATTACGAGTATCGTCAAAACCTAATTGTTTTGCCACGTGTTCATTTAGACCAACTACTTGCCATTCATTATGGGGCCTGTTGTGATTGGTAATTAACTTGTTGTAGCCGGGGTCATAAGCTGATTCAACATAACGCTGCACATACTTATATCTTGTGCGATCTCTCGCATACATAAGAACGTACTCTGTTTGTGAATAAGGAGAAGGATTGACTGTCTTATGACCTGATGGGTCAGAAGTTTTTACAACAATCATATTTAAAAAATTTGCCCTTCCAAATACCTCATCACATAGAACTCGCAGATACGCCATTTCTTTGTCGTCAATGTGAATCCAAAAAACCCCCGAATAATCGAGCAGTTTGTAAATTATTTCCAAGCGATCTCGCATCTGTTGCAGCCACATTGAGTGCTCTAAGCCATCATCATAATGCTCAAACATCGCTCCAGTATTAAAAGGAGGATCAACATATACACACTTCACCTTGCCCGCATACTCCTGTTCCAACGCCTTCAACGCCAGCAGGTTGTCGCCGAAAATCAGCTTGTTATCGAACTGGTCTTCCCTCTCCCCCAGCCCCTCTCCCAAAGGGTGAGGGGGGCGTTTGAATTTGGCGTGATACGACAAGCCCGGATTTTCCAACAATATCCTCGGCTCCAGCTTAGGCCGCTTGTCCTTGCCGATCCAGGTCAGTTCCAGTTTGGTTTTGCTCATGCGTTATGCTCGTATGGTTTTTCTTTTATGTCTTGTTTGCAACAAATAACCAGCCGATAATTAAATCGGACTGGGGATTCTCGGTCGGCATCAAGCCTCGGTGGAGTCACCGGGGCTTTTTGTTTGTCTTCAAGGTTTTCATAAATCAGGCTTTAGTCAACTGAAAGCTGACTTTCAAACCATTCAGCCACGAAGGCAGAATGATTCCATCATGCTGTAAGCGGCCCACGACAATACCTGGATGTATGCCGATCGTTTGGGCAAACCGAATAACCGAATCATTGCTGCGTAATTCAGGCAATTGCTTATTGTAAATAGCAGGAATTAATAACTCTTTAGCCCATTGATTGGCTTCTTGTTCTTCTTTGGAGTCCTGATTGTCAGCATTTAAATCATCCAAATAAATGGCCTTTTTTTCGCCGGAGTCTTCCGAGTGCAAAAGAATGTGTGCGGCTTCATGGAAGAAAGTAAACCAGAATCTGTCGTTAGTTTTGCCGTAAAGCGACATTTGGATAAGCGGCCTGTGTGCATTCAACCAGCGCGCAACACCGCTAACATGCGCCTTGGGAACCGAGGAAACCAGCACAAAGGCGACACCGGCTTCACGGCATAACCGGCGCAATTCCGGCTCAAATTGCTCTGGCGGCTGCGTCGTCAGGTTGCGGATTGATTTGAGCGCTTTTTCAAATTTTGCGCGGTTATAGTTTGGGCCGTCTATTTTTTCCGCTTCAATTTCACCTAAGCGCAGCCAGGACGAGATAGCGCCAATATCCGACTGGGTTGCACGAGTCCTACGAAATGCCAATTGCATCCCGGCGTTATAGCGCTGCTCCCATTGATCGGGGGAGGCGACACAAAAAAAACGCAATAAAGGTTCAACCAGGCCTGGTTTGGCTTTTGCCGTGATACGTTCGTTTGGAATAACACCGGCTTTTTTTAATTCATCCAGCGGCAATTTGTCCAACCAACCTATCCAGTTTTGATGCCGTTGCTGCGCTTCAATACGCGCCAGATGCTCCCTGTATTTAACTTCCCTATTCAACCAAAAATTAGCCGTTGAACCTAAAACGCGTTCCAGTCTCAATGCCGCATCTTCGCTCAACGCGGCTTTACCTTTAATAAGCTGGTTAAGATGCTTGGTAGAAAAACCTAGTCTTTGAGCGAGTTCTGCTTGCGACCATTCGCGTTCTTCAATTAAATCCAAAATGGTTTCGCCAGGAGGGGATACCCAATCAGGGCGAAACGGTGCGCCTGGGTTAGTCATGGTAATCTCCAATATAAATAATTGTTATCGCAGTAATTTGCGACCAGTCGATATTGCCATCAGTATCTTGGGGTACTGGCTCATGATCGGGTTTAAATACCAGTCTTTTACCGTCAGCAAGGTCTAACGCAAATTGCCCAAGGCGATCTCTTTCCAAAGGATGGGGCCGGCCTGCATTTAACTCTCGCACATGGGCGACGGCCTCTAAATCACTTAATCTGCTACGTAATTTTCTTGCGCAATTGGAACCTAGTTTCTTTTCGGCTTCTTTGCAGTTTTCACATAGCTTGCGTAACTTGGGATCTAGGAAATTGTGTTGCATAGACGGCCACTTAGTATATAGAAATTTACCTAATTGGTAAATAATTGCAAGTCATTACTGAATTTGCCAAGCAATGACAAATAAATCCTCTACTTCCGTTTTTTGATTTAACTTGGTTTCCAGTTGCTCAATTAGGGCTTCCCGGCGTTCATCCACTTCATCCTGACGGTCAAAGAGTTCTTTACGCTGTTTGTTGCGAGCGCGTTCCAGTTCCTGCTGTTGCTTTTGCCAAGATAACTTTTCTGCCAGTGTGGGTGCTATTTTGGCATTGCGCCTCACTTCTTTAATCTGCTGGTCAATGTCTTTGATGCCTTGTTCAAGTCCAAATTTTAAATCATCCGCCCAGTGATCAAGTTTATTCACTTCTTCTTCAAAAAACGTCAGATTGCGGCTGTTGACCATTTTAATAAGGTCATTCTGCGCTGCACTGAGTGCATCTTCAATTCGGGAGGTCGAAACAACACTTTGCTGTTGGCATTGGCTTGCAGGCAGTTGCATCAATTTCTGCGCTGTTTCGGCAGGAAGAAGTTTACCGTCACTGGTTTCAGCAGCGAACAGAAGATGATCTTCACTGCGTTCCAGTGCTTCTATGCTGAAGCGTTGCAGTTTTAAGATGCCTGATTGCCCCAGCAATGCTTCTATTACGCTAATTTTTGCGCCATGTGCGGCGTAATCAAACTGAATATGTACAGTGGGTGTTGGTTGATTTTTAGCAGTTTCCAGCACCCATTCGCCGAGCGGGTGGTTGAGACGGTAGACATGGGTGTTATGTAATTCTGTACTTTGATTTTGACCACGGGCAATCAGTTGATAATGACCCAGTGGCGCTTCATTGATGACATTTTGTTGCAGATGAAAGCAATGATTCTGGTCATCAAAGTTTGCGCAGGTTCTGAGTTGGTGTTGAGTCAACGCCCAAAACCAACGACTAATTTTATCTAAGCGTTGCTCCGCTTGATTAAGCTGTATTTTGAGTAAGTTGTGGATGTCTTCATCAAAATTATCCAGCAATTGCTGCCGGGTTTCTTGCATTTGTTTATTGATGTCGGCTTCCATTTCCTGTTGCAGCAGGGTGAAAGCCGCTTCTATTTGTTCGGTGGTGCGGCAGGTTTCATAAATGGCTTGGATGCGCTTTTCAAAATCAATACCTGATTCTATCGAGCCTAATACATCATCTGACGCACCAAAGACACCATCGAACAGGTGAAACTTGTCGGTTAATAATTCCAGCACCCGCTGGTCGGCATAATTGCTTTGATTCAGAAAGTTGATAACGACGACATCAAATTTTTGCCCATAGCGATGACAACGGCCAATACGTTGTTCTACACGCTGAGGATTCCAAGGTAAATCGTAGTTAATCAGCAAGGAACAAAATTGCAGGTTGATCCCTTCGGCTCCGGCTTCTGTAGCAATCATAATTTCAGCATGATACTGAAAGTGGTCAATCAGTGCCGTTCGCCGGTCTATTTGCGGCGACCCGGCTATTCTGTCGGAGCCTTGATGCTCCTCTAACCATTGTTGGTAAATACGGGTGGTTTCCGGGCTGTTGTTGGTGCCGCTGAAAGTGACCAATTTATCCGCGTAGTGATTCGCAGTAAGATAGTTTTGCAAGTATTCCTGGGTGCGTCTGGACTCGGTAAAAATAACGGCTTTACGCGGCGCATTCATCGCGACCATTTGTTCAAATCCCTGATTCAAGGCAATCAATAAGGCTTTGGCTTTGCTGTCATCACTGATTTTTTCAGCTTGTTCAATGAGGCCACTTAACTCAATGATTTCAAGTTGTAGCTGTTCTTTGTCGATGACTTGCTCGGAATCTTCTACTGCCTCACTTTCCAACTCTTCGAGATAATCCGTTTCTAGGTCGTCGCTTTCAATCAGTTCCGCAATGAAGTCAGTATCATCTACCTGATGATCACGAAGGGTTTCCAAGCGGCGCTTAATGGTAATTAGCGTGTTATGGACTGCATGGGTACTGGACGCCAAAAGCTTACGCAAAATGAGACCGGTAAGATGGCGCTGGCGCTTGGGTAAGGCATAGCTGTCTTCACGCTCAAGTAAAGCGGTAATACCGTTATAGAGCTGCATTTCTGCATGGGATGGCGTAAAGGGAACAGTGATTGTTTTACGTTGTGTGTAACGAATATATTCCAGCACTTGTTTACGCAAGGTTCGTTTTACAAACCCCTTTAGGCGCTCTTTAAGTTGGCCGATGCCATCGCCACCCATATAATGTTGCCGAAAGGATTTATCATCACCAAAAATATGTTCATCAAGGATTGTCGATAAGCCGTAAAGCTCTAATAATGAGTTTTGTAATGGAGTGGCGGTTAGTAGTAATTTTTGCCGACCATACAATGCACGTTTTAACGCTTGCCCCATTTTATTATTGGGACGATAAGCATTACGTAATTTGTGTGCTTCATCCATGACCACCAGATGCCAGGGTTCGACAACTAACGACTCTTCTAATCGTGCGGCAAAATGGTAGGACAGAATGTTGATGCAGTTATTGCTGAGCGGGTTGGCAATGCCTTGTTTTTTTAATTGCCGCCAAGTGTTGGCATCGAGAATCTGTGAAGGCAGATTGAATTTGTCTTGTAGCTCTTGAGCCCATTGTTTACGTAAAGAGGCCGGGCAAATAATCAGTAGTTGTCGTTTACGTTCCGCCCAATACTGACAAAGCACTAAACCTGCTTCAATGGTTTTCCCCAAACCTACTTCATCAGCAAGGATAACGCCTTTATTAAGCGGGTTGTGGAGTGCAAACAGTGCGGCGTTGATTTGATGTGGGTTGAGATCGACGGTTGCGTCAAATAAGGATTGGGATAACCTGTCAACACCATCAGCGGCGTATTGGAGGGTTAGCTCATGGGCATAGTATTTGGCATGGTAATCAGTAATCACTATTTTTCTTATATCCGTTGATTTGACTATTGATTAATCCATTGTTCGATGGCTTTGATTATGGAAACAACAAGACCGGTATGCCTCTACAGTTTTTGTCTTGGGATACCGCAAGAGGCGAGACATCTCACGCATCGTTTCCAAAATAGAGGTGAAGGCTCTCTGCAATAACGCCGCCCTTGCGGAGTATTTCCACGGCGCGATGTATCAAGCGCAACTGCG